>CAMPIG010000012.1 GCA_946886255.1 uncultured Cellvibrio sp.
ACGCCAGCATCATCGCACGCGAGACATCGCCTGACCAGGTGATGGTCTTCGCTGAACGCTTACCACCACCGGACTTACCTGCACCAGCGACGCAATTGGTAAGCGGTTCAGTGGTGATCTCCTCGGATTATTTCAAACGCTTTGTTGCCGGTTTGCGGATGCTGATTGGTGGACGATTAAACACCTATGAATCCCTGCTCGACCGCGCGCGCCGTGAAGCGATTTTGCGCATGCGCGAAGAAGCCAAAGCCCTCGGCGCTACACAGATCTTTAACGTCAAACTGGAAACCATGTCTATCGGCGGGCGTAATCCCAACAGCGTCAGTTGCCTGGAAGTACTTGCCTACGGCACCGCCGTTATTCCACGCAATTAATTTTTCCCCACAAAGGCCGCCACATGCGTTACGAAAATCGTCAGCCGCCGGAAGGGATAAACGTCGTCGAACATGGTTGGGCGCGGGATTTTATTTTATTAGTTGTTGGCTTTTTTGCCGGGCTCGCGCTGTTGTGCTGGCTATTGTTACAACTCGTCGCCTGGACCGCGAAGTGGATGCCCTTCTCCTGGGAGCAAAGATTAACGCAATCCTGGATGATGGAAGAACAACCGGGAGAACAACAAAAATATTTGCAACAACTCACTGACCAACTCGCACAAGCCGGTGGTCTATCACCGGAACTTGCGTTGCAGGTTCGGTACAGCGAGGACGAGACTATCAATGCCCTCGCCACCCTCGGCGGCAACATGATGATCTTTGAAGGTCTGGTGGATGCTGTAGACAGCGAACAGGGCCTCGCTTTTGTGATCGCTCATGAAATAGCCCACATCCAACACCGCCACCCGGTGCAAGCCGTTGCGCGCGGCTTAAGTATGAGTCTGTTAAGCGCCATGATCTTCGGCCAAACCGATCTTGCCCACCTCGCCGGTGTCGGCGGTAATCTTGCACTATTAAATTATTCCCGCCAACAGGAAAACGAAGCGGATCGCTGGGCTTTGCAGGCGTTGCATAATCATTATGGTCATGTGGCTGGTGCCGATGAGTTATTTCGTAAACTTAAAGAAGAGAATAATGGCTTGCTATTGCCTGAGTGGATGTCTACGCATCCGGATCTGGATGCGCGTATTGCGAACCTGGAGAAGATTGCGCGAGATAATAATTATGAGCTGAATGGTGAACCATTACCAATTAACAGTTCATATAAAACACCTCAATAATAACGTTATCAGCACCATCTTCATCTACAGGGTTGAGTGAGTTTGTCGTTAAGGGGTTTATTTTGAAACCCTCAAGTCACGGACGACTTGAGGGAGCTACAGGGATGTATTCATGCGTTTTCAAAATAAACCCCTTAATGACAAACGGGGTGCAAAGTGCCTACTTTCAATTTGGACCGACAATAAATCTTCACGACGAGGACGTTATGATACGCGCAAGATTTTTTATCACTCTTTTTCTATTATTCGTCACCACCGGCACCTTTGCTGCCGACACGGATACAGACACTAAAGCGCGTGCACTTTTCGAGCTATTTTTTGAAGAGTCAGTGTCACTCAGCCCCATGTGGCAAACTGACCTGGGGCGTAAAACCAATTACGATAAATGGGACGATATCAGTCCGCAGCAAAGTGAGCTTTATCATCAACTGTATAAAGATCAACTGGCGCGCTTGAAAAAACTGGATAGGAATTCGCTCAACTCCGAAAACCAGCTTAGTTACGAACTGCAAAAATTTGAACTGGAAAAGGATATCGCAGGCTATAAGTGGCGCGATCACAATTATCCGGTCAATCAAATGTTTGGACTGCACGCTGGCATTCCTGCCTTTCTCATTAACTCGCACAATGTCGCATCCAAAGAAGATGCTGAAGCTTATGTAGCACGGCTTGCCGGTGTGGGAAAACTGATTGATCAGCTGATCGATAACCTGCAACGTCGCGCCGACAAAGGTATTCTTGCGCCTGCGTTTGTTTATCCCTATGTGCTGGATGATAGTCGTAATATCATCAAAGGCCAGCCCTTCGATGACAGCAAAGCAACCAGTCCTTTGTTGGAAGATTTCACCAAAAAAGTAGAGACTTTGAAGCTCAAGGATAAACAACAGACAAAATTACTCAGCGCCGCAAGATATGAATTGCAACATACCGTACAGCCAGCTTATCAACGCTTAATTAAAGCCGTCGAAAGTTTACAAGCGCGCGCAGACAGCCGTGACGGTGTCTGGAAATTGCCGCAGGGTAAAGCGTTTTATAACCACGCACTTGAGCGGATGACTACAACCACGCTCAGTGCCGATGATATTCACAAGATCGGTTTGGCCGAAGTGGCGCGGATTCGCAAAGAGATGGAACAGGTCATGAAGACGGTCAAGTTTGATGGCGATCTGCAAGCCTTTTTTACATTTATGCGCGATGACCCACAATTTTATTATCCCGACACTGCTGCCGGCCGTGAACAGTATCTGCAAGACACTCGCGCAATCATTGATGCGATGCGCAAGCGCCTGCCGGAATTATTTGGTCATCTGCCCAAAGCCGATCTGGTCGTTAAAGCCGTTGAACCCTTTCGCGAAAAGTCCGCCGGAAAGGCGTTTTATAACGGTCCGGCAGAGGACGGGGCGCGCCCCGGAATCTACTACGTTAACTTGTACGATATGAGCGGCGTGCCGCGTTACCAAATGGAAGCGCTCGCGTATCATGAAGCGTTGCCAGGCCATCACATGCAAATTGCTATTGCACAGGAAATGAAAGATTTACCTTCTTTCCGTCGCCATGGCGGTTACACCGCTTACATCGAAGGTTGGGGCCTTTATGCGGAACTGGTACCCAAAGCCATGGGTTTTTATGCCGATCCCTATTCTGATTTCGGTCGCTTGGCGATGGAACTCTGGCGCGCGGTACGCTTGGTGGTGGACACCGGCATCCACAGTAAAAAATGGACGCGGGAACAAGCTATCGATTATTTTGTTGCCAACAGTCCGATGAATCGCGCCGATGCGACTCGCGAGATTGAGCGTTACATCGTTATGCCCGGCCAGGCAACGACTTACAAAATCGGTATGAATAAGTTTGTTGAATTACGAGATAAAGCAAAGCGCGAATTAGGCGAGCAATTTGATTTGCGTGCATTTCACGACTTTGTTCTCGGCGGCGGTGCCTTACCGCTGACCGTACTGGAACGTCAAGTGGATGAATGGATTCGTAAAGAAAAAGCTGTAGCTGCTGCAGGTTAGCGAACCATGCCCGACAAGTCTTCATTGATCACTGAAATCCGCGACATGATGGCGGAGTGTAATTTGTTTAATAACCTGGCGGCAGCAGAACTACTTTCTGCTGCCGGTTATTTCAGCCTCAATAAAATCCCCAAAGGCAAGATTATCTTCAAGGAAGGGGATGCGGGCACGTTTATGGGCATCATCAACAGCGGTAGTGTTGCTGTTTATAAAGCCAATGCCGAAGAAAAAAATATTCAGATCGCCACCTTACCCAAAGGCCAAAGCTTTGGCGAAATGGCAGTACTTGACGGTGAGCGCCGCTCCGCCATGTGCGCCACCGCCAGTGAATGTGTGCTGCTGTTGCTATCCAAAGATTCCCTGGAAAAAATGATGCAGGAAAACCCCAAAGTCGCCGCCAAAGTGATTCGCGCTATTGCCGTATCACTTTCTCGCCGACTGCGTATCGCCGCCGGGAAACTCGTTGGCGGTTGATTTTTCCGCCATTCGCACACCTGTAATCACAACTTACTTGAAAAAGTGCTTTGATGCTGAATATGCTTTCTCATTTTCAACTGTTTATAAGGACGGATTATGCCTCTCAAGAAACGATATTCACTGTCAGAGCAAGTAATCACTCATATTTTTGATGGCGAGGTAAGTGGTAACAGTTTTTCAGGTTTTCATTGTGAAGCGCGTAAGAATCCAACGAATGGACGTATGATAATTTCACAGATCAGTGGTGACCAAAACGCAAATCGGGAAGCAAACCGCCCTTATAAAGCCCACGTAAGAATAAGTGTTGGTGGCTCCATGAGAGGGCCTGTGCTCAAATCCATGTTTCCAAAGAACTGGCGTGAAGCCGATATTATTCGATGGATTGAACAAGCCTTAACGGACCCTAAAGATAAAAATCGCCCCTCCAGAGAATCCTGGACGACAAGCCCGAGATCACTCCGCAGTACCAATGTGCCAGGGCAACAGCTTTCACGAATTAAAATTAATAAAGTTTCCTGTACTGTCTTGTACCAGAATGGCGCAATCGCGTCTATTTACCCCAACATCGTTTAAAAAATTGTCCGAAAAGCTTCGCGATGTTGATCAGTATCCATGGGAGCACCGAGTGCTTCCATAGGCATACTGCATGGTCAGATGCGCTTGGCATATGACTTGATAACGAAGTCACCACCGAGTTCTTCCATGTAACCCGATGTCCAGTAGAACCCTCCCGGCTCACCGATCCACTGGCGAAAGTTGTCTGCTTTTTCAAAATAGAAAATGCCGTAGTTGGGATCAAAAAACATGGCGTCGGCACCGACAAAAGCCGCCACCGCATGACCACCGGCCCGACCATGGAGGCTGATGATCTTATAGGACCAGTAATTAGCGGAATGGATACCGACGATTTTTTTGCAAGGTTTATCCACTAGGCTATCAGCGCCTGATTTTCCGAGCCGGCAATCACTTTATACGAGGTGGAAGAACCGGTAATTGGATGTTGCGTCGATGCCGTAACCCACGAAAAGCAGCCATTCGAAGAAGCAGAAAAATTCATAGCGATCCCGAAACAAAAACTCCCCAAAATTCACGTCAAAAAACCGAACCGGAATCTTGCCTCGTCTTGCTGTACCGAAATACATCGCCACCGCATGCCCACTACCGTCCGGCGGCATAAAACCGAACAGCATATACCCGGCGTTGACGGCCAGGATGGAATTCACCAATTTCATTCTGGTGACAGGACCGCCACCGTAGCCGCGCTTTTTCACTCCACTCTTATGATGCAGCCAAGCTTCGAAAGCCGGTGTCTCAAAATGCCTGAAATGTTTCTGCTCGGTTTTAATCAGGCCTACCGCCTTTTGGTTCAAGGGAACGAAGGTTCGCTTGTTATTTTCCAAATACATGCCGATGAACTCTCTCAATGAGCCACCCGCTTTGTGCTTTGAAATGTAATAACAGGAAGCGGCAAAGCAAACACCCCGCCCCGCCTGTCTGCCCAATATCGTATGAGATTGGGACACGTCCCACGAGTGAATGCCTTTGTAGGCTTCGGCTTTTTCCAGAACTTCCAGGTCGGTGGGTAAGGGCATAGGAGTTTTTCAACCTCATTGTTGGTGTCTCAAATCCATGAGCGAGCGGAAGAACACACGGTTGCGATGGCTCACCTGGAAGACAGGGGGTAAGACGAGTCTTTATGCTACGTCAAATATTGGATATGCAGTACCCGCCGAATGGGGGGATATGCCGAGTGTCACCAACGACCATGGCGTGATTTCGAGCGCCATGGCCGTTTTGCATTCTCTATCAAGGCGTTTGAACGCGCCTCAAAATGAGCTTTGGATTTGTCTATGAAAGTTTGGGAAGTTCAATACACGTTTTGAATGTCATAGTAACCCGATAGGTTGGTGTGTAATCGTACCTATCTGGCCCAAGCTTTTAATCTTAATGATGGCCGTTTGTAACTATTGCTTAAAGAAAATGCTGAAATTCGTAGGTGGCAGGCTGGTTATTAGCGTAAACACACCTCAATAACCAATCAAAAAAGAACAAAAATCGCACATGATCACGAAAGAGAAATTCACCGACGTTGATATCAAAGAAGCGTACAGGAACTCGATTGTTTCTTCTCGCACCAAAGTACGCAACCACAGCGTGCTTGGATTCTTCAGCCGGAGCAACAATAAGCATCATGTATCCTCCTGAAGGCAGAATGCCACGGATCGAAGCTGATAACTTTGCCATGGTAAGCTCACCTTGGCCGTATCCTTTCCTCTTCAGTTTGCTCTCCTCATCTACCCAACTTTTAAACGTGGTTGTATTTATTGTGTTGCCAAAACGTGTCTGCTGGCTTTTAAGAAACGTTATGGATTCTTCATTCAACTGAGCGAAGAGGTTCCTGCTACCGTGCTGCAATCCCAAGCCTTCCCTTAACGAACTTCCTCGTTTATGCATAGACATATAGTAACAAGAGGCAGCAAGACAGATCCCTGTGCCCACATAAGGTGCAAGAAAATGTCCGCCTTGAGATATATTCCAGGAATGTATTCCTTTAAATGCTTCGGCCTTTTTTATGATCAACCAATGTGTCATGGAAAGCCCTCTTTTTATTACAGCAGCGACAGATAATTTGTTGAGTTCATTTTGAAATACGCCGACGAAGACTGAATTTTACGCTCGATCTCCGCGGGTCAATACCCGCCAAATGGGGGGAGCCACTTTTATTTATCTAGCGTGCCACCATCACTCGCTCACCGCTGATTAAGTCCACCGCAAACAATTGATCAACACCGCTATCTATCACGAAGACAATATTGTTTTCACCCAGCGCTATGCCTGAAGGCGATCCGAACAATGGACCGCTGCCGGTATTAGGCCCTGATACTTCCACCCGGTCACCGGTGGTTAAATCGACTGCGATGATCGCATTTGACTTGCTGTCTGCAGCTAAGAGGCGATTGTTAGCAGTATCAGAGGCAATGTAAGCAACACTGCCAAAAGGCGTTCCTCCACCCACACCGAGACCGGAGATAATATTTCTATTACCCGTAGTCAGATCTATGGCACAGATAAAACCGCCATCAGAGAAGTTACTGTTGGCTGCCAATACACGATTGTTGTCCTTATCCAAAATAATCGATTGCACACTCCTGAGCGTGGGCCCGGTTCCCTTTGTGCTGGCAGATAATAATGTTCTAGCGCCCGTCACCGTATCTACAACAAATAACTTGGCATCGGCTTGAACTGCTGTCCCGACATAAGCAATATTATTTTCGGTATCTAATGCAACGGAGAAGGGTGAGTCCAGCGTAGGGCCAGATCCGGCGCCCGCGCCCGACAATAGCGAGCGGTTACGCGTGGAATCGCCCACCGTCAGGTCCACGGATATCAAACCTTCCGGTACATCAGGCACCAGTATGCGGTTGTTATCCCGGTCAAAGGCAACATTAAAAGGCAAATCAAAATCCAGAATGCCATCGGTTTGCGCTCCGCTGGATATGATGCCTATCTGCGCGCTATTTAAATCCACGGAAAATAAAGCGCCCCGGGTATGATCTACGGTAAATACGCGGTTATTGTCACTATCAAGCGCCAAGCCGTTGGGTGTCTCAAATAGTGTTGCGTTTGTTTGATTGGCGATGGTGAAGCGAAGCCCATTCCTCACATTAATGATGAGATCTCGAGCGGCATCCAGTACCAGGTTATTACCGGTGAGGCTGTTGAACGCTACGGAGATCGCTTCCGTAAAAGGATCTTTTGTGCCCGTGGAACCACCGCCATCGCGCGGGCCGGACAACACCGTGCGAAAGCCGGTTGTTAAGTCGACACCAAACAAAGCACCCAAGCCATCGGTGTCGGCGTCTAAAACAATGGCGCGATTGCCGGCGACATCCATGCTGATGGATACCGGATTTGCAAAATCATTTTGGCCGCCTCCTACAAGGCGATTGCCGTTGTCGCCTGAAAATACCGTTCTGGTTCCGGTGGCAAAATCGATCGCTAATACACTGGGCGTATTCCGGGGAACATCGCCGACAAAAAAGGACTGGCCAAAAGCACTCACCAAAGCACGACCATTCAGGCTGTCTACTGCGATACCGGTGACGTTCTCCATGCGTGCCCCTCCAGTGTCCAGCCGACTGCTTTCACCGGTGGTTAGATCTATCGCCATCACCGCTGCTGCTATGCTGATGCAATCCAATGTCAGCGCGCGGTTGTTGGCTTTGTCTATGGCAACAGCGAGCGGAATCTTGTCTTTAAGTCCTGACAAAACACAGCTTGAGCTGGTGGAAAAAATACTTCTATCACCTGTTGTCAGATCGACGGCAATAACGGCCTTTTTACCGATGTCAGTTACCAGCGCACGATTGTTATCACGATCAAGCGCAACTGATGTCGGTTTACTAAAGGTTGGTCCTTCGCCCGTGTCAGCACCGGACAACATAATGCGACCGCCTGTGTCCAAATCGACAGAAAGCAGTGCTTTCAAGGTTTCATCCACCACCAGTGCTCGATTATTTTCCGCATCAAATTCAATCGCTCGCGGCCGTTCAAAGTTTTCTACGGAGGTACCTGAGGTCATCGTGATTCTGGCGGCATTCGTGTCGATATTGCCGTTGATATCTTGCGTGGTTACATCCAGTAAGGTTTTGCCCAGTGCGAGTGGCACCTGCGCTTGCCAGGTAGCAAAGTCATCATCGCTGGTGGCAGGCACACCCTCAATCGTAACAGCGGTAATCTCATTATTTTCTGCGTCACTTGCTGTGCCGCGAACCAGAAGGCTATTGCTGGTTGTGGTGCCGACTGGCAGTGGAAAGATGACCTTTGCCGTCGGGGCCAAAGTATCCTTGATGGTGGTAACAATAAAATCTGCACTGGTATTACCGACAAGGAGGGTAGCGGTTTTGGTAGTACCGAAGGTGTCTGCTGCTTCCAGGCGTAACCTGACACTCTCGCCAGCCTGAATAACACCGTCTTCCGGTGTAAAGCCTGCGCCGTCGATACTGTATTCACCACCGGTAATGCTGATCATGACTGGCTCATCCAGCCCGCTTATCGTCACGCTGTTCGACTCGACGAGCGCAGCGAGTGCGACATCGGTTTGTGCTTCAAACGCAAACGCGTCCGGTGTGATATCCACCTGGGTCGTCACGTCAAAATGACTGCTGATGCCACCAATGGTTAATGTGGCGGTGGTGGCGGTTAATCCGGTCTCTGCAGCCAAGACACGAACGCGCACCGTTTGTCCGTTCGTGATGCTTCCTTCGGCATCGGTGAAGAGGGAATCATCAATGGCGTATTCGCCACCGACAATTGAGATAGGTGTGGGCGCATTAATTCCAGCGATGGTGATCGCTTCCGACATAACAAAAGTACCGGGAGTTACATCGAGCTGAACGGCAAACGCAAAAGTGTCTGGTGTTGTGTCTTCGCTGGCTTCACTGGAGCTGCTGTCAGAGCTGCTACTAGAACTATTTTCTACGCTGCTACTGCTACTTGAGCTACTTTCTTCGCTGCCAGTACTGCTTTCGGCATTACTACTTGAACTACTCTCTTCGCTGCTGCTTGCGCTACTTTCGGCGTTACTGCTTGAACTATTTTCTTCGCTATTACTGGCACTACTTTCTGTACTGCTATGTGAACTGCTTTCTGCGCTGCTACTTGAACTTGTGTCCGGGATAGCGATGACGCTGCTCGCGGTGCTACTGCTGGCACTTTCAACGCTGCTGTGTGCAGTACTACTTGCACTAGTCTCGACGCTACTGTTTGCACTGCTCTCTGTAACACTGCTTGAACTATTTTCTGAGGCGTTATTTGCGCTGCTGTCTGCACTACTCACAGCACTACTATTTGTGCTGCTGGCATTACTCGCCACGCTACTGTTTGCACTGCCGCCATCGTCACTGCCACCGCTACCGCCACCACAAGCAGTGAGAACAAACACCAGCGACAGCATGCACAAACGGATTAACGCATTAATGTGTTTCATTTATTTAGCCCGATGTTTTTTGTGTTGAGAAGAGCTTGTCTAATGAGCATAATTTTTTATGCTCAACAGCAAATACTTCTACTTCAGGCTGATCATCATACGTTTGATGCGCAAGTGGTAAAACCCGCCAAATGGGGGGTGCTTGCTAAGTAGGAGGGAATGTATATCAAGAGCAACTCTGCAACGATAATGTTTAAACGCACAGACTTTGTTCAAAGTTGTAGGTTGGTGCAACGAAGGGACGAAATCCTTCGATCATGGTTAACACATAGAGTGCGCGGTTCGGGCGACCATTGCCATCAGGAAAGCCGTGGGTACGCATGTAAGCACTGAGAAAGTAGCAGGCAAAGCTATCCCAGTCTTCGTCTGTCAATAACTTTGTGCGAGCACCGATGGTGCGGACATTATCAGCAACCATTTTCTGTAGTGCTTTTGCTGCACCCGAACTTGGCCAGGGTTGTTCATGATTCAGCGGTCGGCGTTCCACGATGGAACCTTTTGGGACCAAGCGATCATGCAGAAATTTTAATGTGTCCAACTCAAAGACTGAACGATTGGTGCGGCGGCATTCGATGATGACATCGGCAATATCATTCGCAGACATCTTGGATGAGTTGGAAGCCATGACAATCCACTTTGCGCCTTTGAGGGAGTCGATGTCCGCATTACTCGCGCCGTATCTTGCCATCGGTAAAATGTTTTGCGTTTGACGTAAATTCTTTCCCAGGTCGTTCGCCAGTGCCTTGCGGAAAAGGCGCTGAACGAGCTCCTTTGTACTGAGCGCTTTTTCCCGTTGCCGAATGAGAGTCTGGCGAAAATTGGAGGTATAGGTACTTTCCCAATCCCCATCATCAAGGATAGCTCCCTTAAACTTGTTGCTGGTGTACCGCCAGTGCATATCCCTGATGGATTCTTCTGCTGCTTCCGGCCCAACAGCCGCCACCAAGGCCGCAAATTCATGCTTTGTTTTTATCAGGTAAGAAAACTGAGGGAGCGTGAGCATCGTTTTACGGTTGGTAATCTCAATTTCTTTACGTTTACTTTTGAATACCATTTCACATCTCCTCGTAAGCTAATGTCCGGACATACACGACCCAGCATAGATCCAATTGAAAGATTCATGATACGCCCCATCCTTGGCAGCCAATACCCCCCAAATGGGGGGACGAGAAGAAAGTACTTGCTGAGATAGAAAACGCCCTGGCTTAAAAAGCGCAAGGCGTGTTGTGCGAATTACATTAAATGATCGATCAGTAGCCCATGCTTTTGTGCGATAAGCACGGCTTGAGTGCGATTGGCGGCGTTGAGGCGTTCAATGACTTTGGAGACATATTCTTTGGCCGTGAGCGGGGATACACCGAGTCGATTGGCGATTTCTTTGTTCGATAATCCCTCCGCTAGATAGCGCAGCGTAGCCAGCTGTTGTTGTGATAAATCAATAAAGTCCGTTCCTTCGCGCTCGGACTCAATCACGATATTTCCATCAAGAACTTCAGCTATCGCCTTTTTCATTAAGTGCTTGGGTGTGGACTTGGCAATAAACCCGTTTGCGCCCGCATCAATCATCTGCCGGGTGCTCGTATCAAAATCCAGCGTGGACACGACAATGATCGTCAATGTCGGAAAGCGGCTGCGTATTTCTTTCAAGCCATCCAGATCCTGGGTTCCTGGCATTCGGATATCGAGCATAACCAACACGATATCCGGTTCACGCAGAAGTATTGTCAGCGCATCGGGGAAATTTCCTGCCAGATATATGTGCGTTTCGGGGTTTATTTCCTCGAAAAGCAATTTCAAGCCGTCGCGATAGAGCTCGTGATCTTCCGCGATCAGTACTTTTTCGCCTGCAAGTAATTCTGCCATACATTTATTCCAACAAATTTTTAAGCGTGGTGATATGCCATGCTGTAACGCAAATAGTTAAGTTTGCTTTTTTAACAAAAAGCTTTCCAGGTAACGAAGCAAAGAACGCAATTGCGCGGGGCGATAATGCGCCGAAAGAATATGGACATTAAGCGCCGTTAATTTTCCGGACAATTCCCGATCAACATGGTCGCAAAACATGGCAACCACGACATTCCCGTACTGTTCTTCCAAATGACTCACACACTCAGTCATGGATTCAGCGGTCAACTGACCGGCACATGCCATGATGATCAGCGTTATCGGAACACTGCCACCCTCGCTGGATTCATCGGTCGTTAAATAACCCCAACTTTTTAAACTACCGGACACTTTGCTCAGCATGGGTGTATCAGGCAGGTCGACAATAATGCGCAAACCGGTCTTGGCCTTACTCTCGGTTTCCTGGTGACTGGCTTCTGTATACGGCAACTTGATCTGAAATAATGTTCCCGTTTTCGACCGAGCATTCGGCTCTGTTGATCGTACAAGGATTTCACCACCCAATAGATCCACCAGGTGTCTGACAATCGCCAAACCAATCCCCATGCCTTTATGACTGGCTGACACTTTTTCTGAGCGCTCGTAGATATCAAAGATCACGCGCTGATCATCCGCGCTGATGCCACAACCCGTATCCCAGACCTGAATAAGCAGGTGCCCCTTCCGGCGACGAAATCCTACCAGCACGCCGCCTGTTTCCGTGTACTTGATGGCATTAGTTAACAAATTCCGGAGAATTCTTTCCAGCAGCTCCGGATCGGTGTCGAGCTTTTTAATATTGCTTCTAAAGCGGATTTTTAACCCTTTGGTACAAGCATAAGGTTCGAACTCGAGCTGCATGCGCGCAATGAGTAGGCGCAGGTCAACAGATTCACTGTTTAACTTGACCGCACCCGCCTCAAGGCGACTCAGATCCATTAATTTTTTAAACGAGTCATTCATCGCCGTGTGCAAGCTATAGACTTTGGTCAGAACATTTTGACCTGCCGGCGAACTCACGTAATCATTCAGGTGCGCCAGAAACATACCCATGCTGTGTAATGGCTGACGCAAGTCATGGCTTACCGATGCGAGGAAACGCGATTTAGCTTCATTCTTCATCTCTGCCTGATGTTTTTCTTTTTTCAATGTGTCGATACGTATCACCATCGCGACAAAATGAATCAGCATATGGATGATCTGATAAAATGGCTCGCGCAAAATTTTATACGACAGCGTACTTTCGCCAGGCTTTGGCTCAATGGTAACCGTTCCGACAAGCTCCACCAGCGAGAAAAGTACAGGAATCCAACCCAACATAAAGATCAGGTAATAGCGGCCTTTTTCAATGACCCGCACGATACCGGCAGAAAAGATAAGCATCATCATGATGATGCCGTTTAACAGATACATCGCTACGTTCCACTGTCGCGGAAAAAAATGGCTTAATAGCAATGAAAATAGAAAGATAACGATAGCTGCATTAAATATTTTTTTGATCGGACGGTCTTCCGGCTCCGGCAATAAAAACGAGCGCGCGAATAACATAAAACTCAACAGTGCTATCGTGGCCCACAACCAAATCCAGGGAGGTAGATCTTCATCACCATGCAGAAGGAAAAGCCCCAAATGACTTCTGATGGCAAAGAACGAGAACAAGAACAGTGATGAGATACCGAACCAGAAAAATGTAATATCCTTGAGGATGACACTGCATAACAACGCCATTAATACCAAGCCCAGTACCACGCCGGTGCTGAGGCTGTACAGGTCGCTCATGGCAGCTGACCATGCCAGGTAGTGTTTCTTTGTCATCAAGGCCACATAAGGTGCTGCAACCAGACCGCGTGAGCTTAACTCCACGGCCATAAAATAATCTTTATCCTGCTCCAGTGTCAGTGAAAACGCCCTGCCCAGTACATTGATGTTTTCTCCATCAATACCCGCGATCCAATCTGACTGATACTGTTGTGCCATGGATTCATCGAATAATATTACTGTTATCTTTTGCAGGAAGAAGTTACTGAAATGCAGCTTCCATTGGTACTGATCCGTTTCATTACGAAATGCAATAAACATACAGTAGCGGTGATTTTTCTGAAAATCTGGCAGTGTTGTGGTTTGAAGGCGGTGTGGGTCTATCCGCTCAAGCATTGCCATGCGTTGAAGCTTTACGACGGCGTCAGGACTTAAACCCTGTGGGCAGGCATAGAGCCCCGATGCCTGGGGAGCGGAGTTAACATCATGGCGTGCTTTGGGGTCGCTCAGGATCAATACATTCCCTGTGTCTGGCACAGCACCAACCGTCGGCATGGTGAAACCAAGCAGAAGAATAAGCAGCAAAACAAGAACAACCCATGTCACCGCGAGGTGGACGGGTAATTCTGAAAAGGTTGATTGAGAGATGTGCATATTTCACCACGAGGCATAGCGATCAAGTGATCCTGGAGTATGCCTGAAATCTCTATTAAACAACCAGCGGACAGTTGCCTCGTGTAACAACTGACACAGCCTCCCATGAGGCTGTGTCAGCTACAAGGGATTACTCTGCTAAGCCACCATCCGTGATAGTCCAGCCAGCGTTATTGATCAACGTATCGCGCGCGGTTTGCGCAGCGGCGGAGAAGGTTGTTGTTCCCGCATTAAGGGTCACATCAGGTTGAACGCTGGGCAACTGGCTCCAACCGATTAACAGAGCATCGTAATTTGCAGTAGTAAGCACACTATCGACAAACAAGTTACTCATATTATTTACGTTAGCGATATTCCAGTTGCCAAGGTTTTGATCAAACGCTTTTGTACCTTGGAACATGGTCGACATATTGGTAACTTTAGAAACATTCCAGCTGCTAATGTCTGCATTAAACACGTCGGCAAGCATGAACATCTCGTTCATTCTCGTGACATTCGCGACATCCCAATTATCAATAGGTTGATTAAACGCTCTTGCCTCTCTGAACATATTGCCCATATCAGTAACCCTGGATGTGTTCCACTGGCTAATGTCCTGATTAAACGGGGTACGGAAAAACATCTCGCGCATACTGGTCACATTGGCGACATTCCAATTACCAATAGGTTGATTAAACACGCCGGTCTCTCTGAACATATTGCCCATATCGGTGACGTTGGAAACGTTCCAATTGCTAATATCAGCATTGAACACGTTGGCTCCAAAAAACATATCGACCATATTCCTGACATTGGCGACATTCCAATTACCAATAGACTGATTAAACGCATCGGCCTCTCTAAACATAGCGAACATGGTCGTGACATTACCGACGTTCCAATTGCCAATGGGTTGGTTAAATACTCTTGCCTCCTGAAACATAGCATTCATGTTGGTGACTTTAGCTACATCCCAGTTACTAATATCGTGATTGAATTTTGTGCCTCGGAACATGTTGTCCATATTGGTTACATTGGAAACATTCCAGCTACTGATATCCAGATTAAAATTGTCGGCACCCTCAAACATACGGCTCATAGTGGTCACTTTTGAAACATCCCAGTTACTGATATTGCCACTTAAATTATCAGCGTTTCTAAACATGCTGGCCATGCCGGTGACCTGTGACAAATCAGGACTTTCTGTATCATTAATGGTTAGGTTGCGGCAATCAAAAAAGGCTTGGTTCATTGCGCGCCAGGTTCGATTGCCCCACTGTTCAACCGATAATAATTTTTGTGAATCTGTTTGCGTTGCATCGAATGTGGCTTTGAAAAAAGATTGTGGAAATGTTCCCGTAATCGATACCGTATATTCACCGGGTGATGCATAGGTATGGGTAATTTCACCAGTCACATTTTCATCAAATGATCCATCACCCCACTCAACTCGATAGTTGTAAGCCATACCAGATGCGGTGTGAATGGTGATTTGATTGTCGTCACTCATGCCGGGATTATCTGTCTTCCAGCGCGTGACAAACGGCGTTTGCTCTTCGACTGTCAGCGTGATAAGCGCAGAATCGCTGCCCAACGCGTTGGTTGCAGTAACCGTAAATTCGATTGCTGCTTGCGCTGTTATGGGCGTGCCGACGATGGCGCATGTGTTGTCAACCACCTCGACTTCAAGCCCATCAGGTAAGGCATCGGCAACACAGCTATCGGGTTTTCCGCCGCTATTGACGATATTGATGCTGGCCAAGTCATTGGTTTGCACCTTCAGCGCCTGGTCTTGCAGATCAGGAACGACCAACAAGCCACCATCAGACACTGACCAGACAGTGGTCAGGATAAGGCGCGCTGCTTCGGCCGCTGCGCTGTATTGGGTTGGAAAGAAACTGATATCAAGTTCTTGTTGTAGCGGCAATAACGACCAGCCGAGCAAGATGGCATCATAATTTTGCAGCGTTAACCCCGACCTTTCCGCGAAGTCACTCATGGTTGTCGCGTTCGAGACATTCCAGCTGCCAAGGTTTTGATCAAAGGCTTCTGCGTCTTCAAACATGGCAGAAAAATTAGTGGCATTGGCGACGTCCCAGCTGCTGATATCCTGATTAAATGCAATTGCACCTGAGAACATGTCTGCCATGTTCGTTACGTTAGCAACATCCCATTGACTGATATCACTGTTAAACGTCACCGTATCACTGAACATGAACTCCATAGTGGTTACGTTGGATACATTCCAGCTGCTTAAATCACCATTGAAATTTTCCAAAGAAAAAAAAGTTCCAGTCATGTCTGTTACATTTGAAACATCCCAGTGACTGATATCGCTGGTAAAGTTAACGGCGCTGGCAAAGGTACCTAACATACTGGTCACGCGAGATAAGTCAGGTGCTTGATTGTCGTTAATCACCAGATTAGCTGCGCCTGCAAATGCAAATTCCATCGACAGCCAGACCCGGTTACCCCAGGCATCTACCGATAAAAGCTTGTTGGCATCGGTAATCTCTTCAAACAAATTGAAATAGGTTTGAGGAAAGCGCCCCGTAATCGAAATTTGATACTCACCGGGCGTGGCATAGGTGTGGGTAATATCACCCGTTACATTTTCGTCTGCGTTACCATCACCCCAGTCAATGGTGTAGTCGTAACTGAAATTCGGCGATGTGGTAATCGTGATTTGATTATCGTCACTGGCGCCTTCGTTATCGGTTTTCCAGGTGGTAATAAAAGGCGAAGCCGCTACGATTTCCATCGGGACCAGAGCTGAGTCACTGCCTTCTGCGTTAACCGCCGTGACCGTAAAATTGGTTAAAACCAACAAAGCCGTAGCCTCACCGCTGATCTCGCAGGTTGACGCATTCGCTGACACTACAATCGTGAAGGTGTCCGGTAAATCAGATGAACACTCGGTCAGCGCCTGACCACCGATATTGTTCAGGCTTACGCTGATTAATTCATCCAGCACAAAGCTTTGTATGTTTGCATCGACCAAATCCGGTGGTGTTGGCACGGGGGGAACACTGCTACTGGAACTGCTATCGGATGAACTCGTGACGCTGCTAACGGCGCTGCTTGCACTACTGGCAACGCTGCTGTTCCCGCCACCGCCATTACCGCCGCCTCCCCCACCACAAGCGGTGAGGATCAAGACCAGCGATACCATGCACACACGGCCCCAAGAAATAACCTGCTTCATTTGTTTAGCTCACTCTATTGGAATGTATTAAGGGGAGTCTGGCCGTCGAATGCAAAGCCCTCGCCCAGCAAAAAGCCGGGCTCTAACGACACCGTCTACTCGAAACTGGTCATCATACGTTCAAGATGCAAGCGGCAAAACCCGCCAAATGGGGGGAGTCTTTCAATTTACAGAGGGACTTGCGGAGTGTTATTCGTAATATTCGTAGGTCGGATTAGCCAAAGGCGTAATCCGACTGACAAGCTATCAGGTAATTGACTAACGGGTGCAATACTCGAATTACAGACTACTGTCCTTCAATCGATCTGACCTTTTCTGGTCTTGCGCCACCGAATATACCCAAGAATATTATTAACAGCAGCGATGCGTTATACCACAGCGGATAATCAGAAATTGAATTCTTGTATATGTAGAACGCGAGATGAATTAAGAATGTTAAGACGGATAGCACCAAGGCATATTTTATTTCCTGCCCTCGGGCGTATTTTCTAACCCTTGTTCCCGCAAAATAAAGAATTAAAAATGACACGACAATGTCAATTATCAAAAAAGAAAGATTGCCCGTGAAATAATTTTTTGCATCCTCCGGACTTTCAAACGCCATCACATCTTCAAAGTTGATTAATGTGAATGCAACTCCCTGAATACCGCTGGCTATTACAATCAATACCACGGATACCAATAGCCCATAAATTATCGCTTTAAAGGGTTGTGGCTTTTTTTCTTCAACCAGCTCAACATCTGCGTCTGGCGTTTTGTATATGCTCATGGATAAGCCTCCTTTTAGAGCAGTTTAATCAGCGTTACCGATAAATGATTCGTCTATTATCATTACGAAGCGCTTTTACCAAAGCCTAGTGTAAACGATGTTGGCAAAAAAAATGCCCACTGGTACTCGACCAGCGGGCATAATTTACAAAACCACCTGTTTTCCAACTCACCTACTTCGGCAAATCAAATACCAACGCCCTGACCTTTTGCTCACCCGCCACTAACTGCAACACATCCACACCATCCAGTTGTGCACCGTCACCGGGTTTTAGCACTTCGCCTTCCACCGTTAGCTCGCCATCAATCACATGCACATAGTGTTTGCGCTTGTAGGGATTTGCCAAACTCGCGCTGCCTTTTGGTTGTAGCAACAATTGGTAGAGCGATGCATCCTGCTTGATGGTCAGGCTGCCGTTTTCACCGGTAGGGCTGATCACTAACGTCAAGCCATCTTTACGACCAAAATCTTTTTGTTGATAACCGGGTTCTTGTCCATACACATTCGGTTGAATCCAGATTTGCAAGAATTTCAGCTTGTCTTTTTTGGACGCGTTGAACTCGCTGTGCGTGATGCCACTGCCCGCCGACATCAACTGAAATTCTCCCGCCGGTAGTGTTGCAATATTGCCTTCACTGTCGCGGTGGGCAATTTCGCCTTCCAGCACGTAGCTGATAATTTCCATATCGCGGTGGCCGTGGGTGGGGAAGCCAGCGCCGGGAATCACTTCGTCGTCGTTGATCACGCGCAGTGCGGAGTAGCCCATGTGTTTGGGGTCGTAATAGTTACCGAATGAAAAAGTGTGGCGACTCTTCAACCAATCGAACTGCGCCGCGCCGCGTTCTTTATTGCGTCTGATATTAATCATGGTGTGACCTCCGTTGCTTTTCGTTGTGAAACGAGAGCGACCTGATTCGCTCCCGGCGTCTCTGTATTGCGTGTTATTTCACTTGTCTGGCGAGCAGGGCGTCGAGGCTCAAGCGACCGCCGCCGGACAGCACCAGCGATACGGTTCCGGCCAACAAGGCCAAACCGAATTCGTAACCGTTGTTGCTCATAAACAGACCGTTGCCGATGTGCACCGCGAAGATTGCGACCACCATGGTGAATGCCAGTACCAGCGCTGCCGGGCGTGTCAGCAGACCGAACAGCAGGAACAAACCGCCGAAAAATTCTGCCGAGCCCGCGCCCAGCGCCATTAGGTAACCCGGTTGCAGGCCGATGGAGGCCATCCATTGTCCGGTGCCTTCAAGGCCGTAGCCGCCAAACCAGCCAAACAATTTTTGCGCGCCGTGAGCGGCGAAGATGATGCCGAGCGGTACTCGCAGCACCAGGGATGACCATTGTTGACCGGGGTTAATGATGTTTTTGATTGCGCTCATGATGCGTGCTCCACATAAAAGTTTAGGGTTGTGTCGGCGAAGAAGGTCTTCGTCTTCCTTGCGGCGTAAACCTGTCGTCGCCTCAGTGGTTGTCACTTTATGCTTGCGTCGCATCGCTTAAAAGCGGAACATTTTGAGCCTAGACTTCAAAAAATTTGAACAAACGAATTGGAGCTGGCTATGCACCATGCGATTACCCTGGATGCCCTGCGAGTACTGGATGCTATTGACCGTAAAGGCAGCTTCGGTGCGGCGGCGGAGATGCTGTTCAAAGTGCCCTCGGCACTGTCCTATACCGTACAAAAGCTGGAATCCGAGCTCGGCGTCAATCTATTTGATCGATCGAAACAACGGGCCCAACTCACGGCAGCGGGCCGTTTGCTGCTGGAAGAAGGTCGCACACTCTTGCAGGCCACCAGCCGCCTGGAGGATGCGGTCAAGCAACTGGAGTCGGGCTGGGAGACGCGGCTGCGCATCGCCAAGGACACCATTCTGCCCAACGAACCGTTGCTGAAGCTGATTCCGGCTTTTCATCAATTGGACAAGCAGGTTGCCATCGATATCAGCGAGGAGGTACTCGGAGGCAGTTGGGATGCACTGATCTGCGACCGTTGCGACCTGACCCTGGGTGTCGGCGGTGAGTTTCCCAAGGGGACGTTTGAGTATCGCTTGATGGGCGAGGTGGAATTTGTGTTTGCGGTGGCGCCGGACCATCCACTGACCTTGCATAAAGGCCCGGTGGATGCAGCGGCGATTCGGGCGTTTACGACGATTGTTGCGGCGGATTCGTCGTTGACTTCACCCCTGCGCTCCAGCGGTTTGCTGGACAGTCGCCAGACGGTGCGGGTGGCGAATATGACGGCCAAGATTGATGCGCAGCGGTTGGGCGTGGGTGTGGGTTTTCTGGCGCGGCATTTGATTGGAGATTTGCTGGCGCGCGGTGAGTTGGTGGCGCTGCCGTGTAATGTGCCACGGCCGAATATGCCGTTGTATATGGCGTGGCGGAAAGATAATAACGGTAAGGCGTTGGCGTGGTTTGTGGAGGCGTGTGGGGGAATAGATTGGTTTGCGTCGCAGGATTAGTGCGTGGGGGTTGTGTTGGGGCGGGGTTGTGCTTATGGTGGGTTTTATCGACTGATAATAATTATGTGGTGAATCTAATCGCCTTAGAAGTACTTGGCTAGAAGTTTGTTATCCGGGTTACCTGTTTCGAAAACGCATGAATACGTCCTTGTAGCTCCTTCAAGTCGTCCATGACTTGAAGGTTTCGAAACAGGTAACCCGGATAACAAACTCACTTCGAACAGAGTTTGGCAGTATTTAATTTTTCGACAATAAAAATAGTCAACGCGCAAAAAAGATAAAAACTAAATCTTGTGCGCAATATCGAGGGAGAAACCTGATCATGCAATGCCTGTCCAGCGTTATATTACGCGTGTCCTTTCTATTGGTTTTCATATTATTCGGTTGTTCAGAGAAATCTGCATCGCCGGAAAAAGTGGTTCATTATCAACCCGAAGTTATTAATCCCAATTACACCGGCGCGATGGTTGAACCGACTTCGCAGGCGATGTTGGTGTGGGGTAGTGATGGTGTTATTCAGCGTTCAACCGATGCGAGGACGTGGGAGTTTGTGGGGACGCTGACGACGGCGCAGTTGAATGAAATCGTTAGCGGTGGCGATGCGTTGGTTGCGGTGGGCGAGCAGGGGACGGTGTTGCGTTCTGTCGATCAAGGTAAAGCGTGGAATAGAATTTCTGCGGATACGATGGCGAATCTGAAGGCGTTGATTTACAGCAGCGAGCATAAGCGGTGGTTTGCTGTCGGTACCGGCAGTACGGTTTTGCGTTCTGATGATGGCCAGCATTGGCAAAAGATTGCGCTCGGCAAAGGTTTGGCGATTCTGGATATTGAAGCGATTTTTGTTTCACCGAAGAGCCAGCGTTTATTTATCGGTGGCTCGCGCGGTTTGTTTGGTTTTTCGGATGATGGCGGTTTGAATTGGCAGGTGATGCAGCTGGATCTGGATACGCCGTTGAGTGGCTTTTATCAGTTCAATGATGTGTTGGTGGCGACCAGTGCTTATGGAAAATTGCTGGTGTCGCGCGATGAGGGTAGCAACTGGCAATTGATTGAGACCGATGGCCAGGCGTTTTTTAATGATGGCGTGTTTGACAGTGGCGCGAACGTTTTTTTGATGGCGAGCCACAACGGAAAAATTTTACGCACGGCGGATAATGCAGAAACCTGGCAATTGATTGATGCACCCTTTCACGGCGCGGCTAATTATTTAAGCAATCTGATTATTGATAAGCAAGAAAAAGTATTGCGTGCATTTGGCCATTACGGCACGCATCTGATATCGCGCGATGCCGGGTTAACCTGGGAGTCGCAAACCCAGCATATGCAAACGCCGTTTGAGGATGTGCTCGTACTTGAAGATGAAAAAAACTATATTGCTTTCGGTCGGGGCGGCTTGTTGGCTACCAGCAATGATCGTGGCGATCATTGGCGAAATCATCGCATGCAGCTGGATATTTATTGGCGCAACGCATTGATCAGTTCGCAGGGCACCTGGTTAGTGGCTGGCGAGTTGGGCTATATGCTGAGGTCTACCGATCAAGGAAAAAATTGGCAACTCCTGAATATCGCTTATACCGACTCCATGACGCCGCCAACCTACCGGGCGCTGATTGAAGAGCCGCAATCACATGCGCTCATTGCCGCCGGACCGACCGGTACCATTGTGCGCTCAACGGATGATGGCGTGAGCTGGAACGAGGTCCATTACACACCCTTTAATGAAGCAGAAGCCTTTACCGATTTATTAATTGATTCAACAAATAAACAGCTCATCGCGATCGAAGCCGATGGACGTCATTACCTGTCAAAAGATCAGGGTAAAAGTTGGGTTGCTTCACCGATCACCACGCAACGCAAATTCTGGCACGGCAGTGTATTGACGCGCACGCAGGAGAGCGTTGTTCTCATAACGGGCCAAGCGGGCGTAGCAGCACGTAGCCTCGACGGTGGCCAGACGTGGGAGGCGATTGATACCAACACCACTGCTGATTTGTTTGGTAGTTATGCAGATCAACACCATCAACAATTGTTTTTACTCGGCGCGGACGGGACCTTGTTACGCTCTCGGGACGATGGACAGAGCTGGCAGGTAATCGCCTTGCCCACACACGCCGATCTGCGGCGAATGATAATGGACCCCAACACTAAAGCCTTACTGGCTTTTGGGGGCGATGGCACCCTTCTGCGTTCATCCAACGCGGGCGATAGCTGGCAAGCGATGGATAGTGGAACAACCCAGGAATTGCGCGATGCCGTAGTGGAACCTGATACAAACAATCTGCTGCTCACTGGTCGCGATGGCAAGGTTATTCGCTCAACAAACGGCGGCGTGAGCTGGGAAACTTTACCCACCCACACCGCCAGCCATTTCCGGAGTCTGGCGGCTGATCCGAACACGGGCGCGGTGCTTGCGGCGGGAGAGCGAATTGTGCGGATCGATTAATCAGTAATGATTCCTGCGGCTGAAAATGTTTTATTTAAATAATCAACATTTTCAGATGCATGACGCAACTCAGCTTCAGGTATGCCTTTGGTATGGGCGATAGCCGCAACTCTGCCTTGCTTATGGAAAACCGTTTGAGGAAAATCTTTCGCGATCTTGTCTTGATAGGCCCGTTGCGACGAAATAATTTTCCAACCTTTATGACGCAAGTGCTCTACCAGATCAGCGACAAATAATGCGGCCGCGTCGTTCTCATGCAGCAGCAATACGTGTCTGGGTGAGCGGCCGAGGGATTTTCTGGCAAGCGCATCATAAAATTCTATATTGTCATAGAGCGTATTCACGTAAAAATCACGCGCCCGCTCATAATCTATTGACTTACCCTCTTCCGCCGCTTTGACGAGCAAGGCATTTATATACCAATCAAAATTATCTATGGTGACATAGCCGTCCTTGTAACCCAGCTTAGCCAATAACTGTTGCAGCTTATTGATTGACGCCAACTCCTTGCCGTAATGCAAGTAAGGAAAGCGATGATACATCACGACATTATCAAAGGATTTTAATTGCAGATGCGCTTTATACGCATCCATTGCATAAGTATCAACACCCAGTTCATTGGCTGAGACGTGACTAAAGCTGTGATTGGCCAGATGAAACCCGGCTTTGGTATATTGATCAAGACGCTTCGCCGTCTTTGGGTTTATATAGTCGGCCTTTACATAAAACAGCGCATCGCGAACATTGGCTTTTTGTAACGCCGTAATTAACTTCGTGGTACGTTCCGTACCCGTCATCAACGCAGAATCCGGTGTCGGCGCATCATCAAACGTTAGCGCGATCTCGCCTGCAAATGCGCCGAAAGGAATAACGAAGATGGCGATAAGCGTGTAGCGTAAGATTATTTTACTCATTGGAATTCCTTTCTAAACATTGGAAAAATAGATTGTTAGCTTTCGTCTTTCAATGCGCTAACTCAGTAATATGCCAAAGCTCCCCCGATGGGCCCCACAAATAAATCACCTTGCCCCAGCTTTCCTGTTTTATGGGACTGTATCTAACATCGTAGCCCTCGATCCCGGACACGACGTTATAAGCTGCTTCAATATTTTCCACAACAAGTTGCAGCATCAGATTCTCTGCAAACTCCTTGCTGTAATATCGCTGAAGAAAGAATGTCGTACCGTTCTTTTCTAAAATAGATAAATCATTAGACGCCTTCGATAGGGAAAATCCCAACGCCTGATAAAAGGATTGGGATATTTTGTAATCCTTACTGGGGATAAACACTCTGATATCGTTGATTCTCATAAATACTCCTTTTACCTTGCAAAAAAAGCCCCTCGCAACACTGCGCGAGGGGCTGAGTCTACCATTGTTATACGTCTATGGCTGTGGGTTCCACCCTTCCCCATTGTTATACGCCGAGAAAATTTTCTCTCGATCTGAAAATTCATTCAGGTATTCCGTTTCCGTCAGAGTATATCCCAGCGTCCACGCAGAGATATCCAGCGGTGCGCCATTGAGGTTCATGATGTTGTATTGCCGCCATCCGGCTGTTGCAGATCCAATGGCCGGGTTTGGCGTTTTAGAACCATTCCAGCCGGTGGGTTGGATGTGGCTGTCAATGCGCGTATTGATAAACGCAATGTTGTCGTAATAACTGCTGCTACCACCACTGCGCGCGAGCCAGGTTTCGCCATCGGGGATTGTGTGTCCAAGTGGCCCAGGGCCGCGTGTCAATTGGCTGTTGAGAAACACGAAGCCTTTATCGGTGATATTAGCGGTGCGGGCTTGCAGAATATAACCACCGCCACCAGTACCGCGCGAATCGCCGAGCGAACGGATTTCCGATTCTTCAAACAACGAAACATTGTTGCCGCCCCAGATAAAATCTACATTGCCGGCAATCAGCGATTGATAGAACCAGTTATAACCTTTTACTAACAAGGTGTCCTGTTCACTGATGAGGTTGATTTGTTTTGCAATCAGCCGGCCGCCGCTGTTGAAATACATCGTCTCGGCCTGACCACCATCACCGATCAAGGTAGTGTTTTTAATGGTAAAGTTTTCCAGCGTGAGCAAATCAACAGCTTCAATCAGGAACACGCTACGTCCACCGTTTGCACCGCCGGCTACGCCACTGCCACCCGCGCCGGGGTTCAGTTTGTCGTTGTTGCGATACTGGATTACAACTCCATCGCGACTTTCACCTTGAATCGTGAGTTGATTTTTATCGCGCAGAAACAACAACTCTTCGTACAAGCCATTATTTAACGTGATCGTCGCAGGTTCATCCTTGGCAATATTATCCATCACATAGTTCAATGCGCCTTGCAACGTGCGGAAATCCGCTGCGCCATCATCATCCACAACGACGACATTTTCTGTCGGCGCAGCGGCGCGCGTCGTGAATTTCCAACCTGTGGTCTTACCGATGCCTTCAAACGGTTGATTCGCCAGTGTTGCACCCGTGAATACACCTGCGGTAATCGCAACGTAATAGGGTGTGTTGTAAGCAAGACGGTTATTGTGCAAATTAATGGTAACCGTGTTGCCGTCAACACGTACCGGGTTGGTATTTACTGTACGCAAACGGTTTGGGTCAATACCAATTGCATCGGATTCACCGTCGAGTTTAATCGTATCCACCAAGGTATCGTCGTTGCCGTTGAAGATGCGAATACTGCCGGTGCCTAACGTGGGTGGTGAATCAAATGTGAGCCGAAGAAAAGTATCCACCGGCGTGTTGATTTCATCAGCGGCAGGAAATGCAGAGGCGGCAGACAAATCATAGGTCGCAACCGGCTGCACAAACTCCGGCGCAATAATCGCAGCGATTGTGCGCGTTAAGCTCGGATCGGAACCGCTGGTGAAGGTAATAGTTGCGGAGCCTTCCGTAAGTGCTGCCAAGGTCACCAGGTTATCCGCAACATCCACATGCACGACTGCAGGATCACTGGATTCCACAGTAAAGGTATCCGCAGCGCCGTTTGGATTAATCGCCGTAACTGTCACTTCATAGGGATCATCATTTGCTTCCGCATTCCAGATAGTTGCTTCCGGTGAAAGTGTGAGCTGCGAGGGTTGCAGCGGTACATCATCGGCGTTGCCGACACGGATATAATCCACATCAAACGAAAAATTATGCGTGAACAATCCGATCTGCCCACGCTTGGACAAACTGGCGTCGGTACCACTGATCACCGGAATACCGTCGAGATAAACCGTCAACGCTTCACCTTTGAGCGTAAAGCGCACTGTGTACCAGGTATCTGGATACAGCGAAAGATTATGACGTGGGAGGAAATTTTCTCCGCGCACTCCACCGACGTTTTTGTCAATGGCAACACGACTGCCTGAAGCCGAGCTTTGCACATTCAAGCCCGCACCATACCAGTTGTTTTCGTCCTGATAACGCGCCAGTAAATAGAGCTGTTTGTTGCCGCCGATCTTGGTGATGCGCAGGCGTGCTTCCACATAATAATCCTCGCCTTCCACATCACCCAGCGCCGCCGGATCACTCAGCAATAACACACCACCGGTACTGCCCGAGGTATAACCCAGGTACGCTGCATCGCCCTCGTTGGTGATGGCGAAACCGCCATTCGCGCCACTCGGATTTCCGGCTTGCGCTACTTGCGTCCAGCTAGCGGTGAGGCCGTTGGAAAAATCATCACAGAAATATTCACCGGTATCCGGACAACCCACCACCGGCGCACTGGATGATGACACGCTACTGCTTACCGATGAGCTGGTGCTGCTGGAGGGCGCACTGAACGAGGAATGTTGGTAAGATGAACTGCTGGAGGAAGACCAATCGTATTCGTCAGGATTATTGGAAAAGCCTGCACCCGGCACCTGTTTAACCAGGCTATACCAATAGACTTCAGCGTTGGTGTACCAGCCTTTTGCTTCAGGATACTGTTGTTGGGAATCCTGAAAAATTTCCCAGGCATCATCTGCATTTTGCGGATTGAGGCCATTGGCTTCTTCCCACGCATCTGGCATGCCGTCTTCATCTGAATCTGCCGGCGGCGTAGCGCTGTGCAGTACCGGGTATCCACCGACGTCGTCTGGTCGATTGATAATACCGTTACCCACACTGGCAATTCCATGACGCACCGTGTCGAGCACGCGTTCGTCTACGTCATCGCGATGTAAACTGGCACCGGCACCCGCGAGAACCCAGTCAAACACATCTTCTGTCGATTGTGTCGTGACTTCACCGTGTTCGATGGAAAAGGCCTCCGCTTGAATGATGTTATCTTTCAAACTCTCATCGTCGTAACGCACACCCAATACGTTGTTTGCTGTGACTTCGGCGTTGCCTGCCAGATAATTGCCGTTTACAAAAACCCGACCCACCGGTTTGGCCGGCGAGCCATTAACTAAAAATTTTGGATCAAGCGTACCGGCGGCAGCCATCGCACTGTAATCACCCAAGGTATAGAGGCGATCTTCTTCATAGAGCGGGCGGCGACCACTGGCAAGGAAGATAAAATTCTTCACATTCTCTGCCGTTGTTGCCGGGCCAGGTTTGTAATAGTTATTGATAAACTGCACGCTTCTGCCTTCTGCACCATAAGGTGGAAATGTTGCGTGATTGTAAAAAATATTATTGCGCACATCCGCCACACCATCGACGCTGGGGATTTCTTTGTGGTCGCTCCACTTGTCGAGAATTCCATCAATACGCGGCGCACGACTTTTATGATGAGCCATGACATTGTGGTGGAAACTTGCATTCACACCGCCCCAGTTCGAACCGTACCCGTGTTCACCTTTGCCATGGCCTGCATCATTCAAACTCTCACTGATGACGCTCCACTGAAAGGTCACATTGTTGTTCGCATAAAATGACGTTGTCTCATCAATGGCCCAACTGAAACTGCTGTGGTCAACGATTATGTTTTTCAGATAGCGGCCTTCAAATGCATCCGCTTCGTTTTCGATGGCGCCGAGACGCGAGCGAATAAAACGTATCACCACATTCTCTACGCCTGACCGAATACGCAGACTGCCACCACGCAAGGTAATACCGTCGCCCGGAGCAGTTTGACCGAGGATGGAAACGTCGCCGTTAGCGATATCAAGATTGCTATTCAAATCGATGTAACCGCTCACTTTGAATAAAATAATGCGCGGTCCAGTCTGGTTTATGGCATAACGTAAACTACCGGGCTCAGTATTGTCGGCAAGATTGGTTACATAATAAATGTCACCACCGCGCCCACCGCTGGCTTGTTTACCGAAGCCCTCTGCGCCAGGAAAAGCGGTTTCGATGTCTTGCCAATTCATGTAGGGTCCGGCAGCGATAGAAGAAGCGCTGCTGGAACTTTCATTTGTAGACGATTGACTGCTGTCGATTGCTGAACTGTTCTCTGAACTTGTTGTGGAACTGCTACTGGAGTTTTGATCGGGTTCGTCCTCGGAACCGCCACAAGCGCTAAGGCTGAGCGCGGCGACGATGAATAGACTGGTTAATGTTTTCATCAGGAATCTCTCAACGTTGTTATGCGTTATTGGAAATGACTTCTTGAT
>CAMPIG010000013.1 GCA_946886255.1 uncultured Cellvibrio sp.
ATGATACGCCGCCGGACGACGAACAATTGCTGGAGGAGCTACCTGAAGACTCAGCTGAAAACTCAACTGATGTGCTCCCCGAAAACAACACCTGATATTGAGGTTTACCCATGAGTCTTGAAATAACCCTGTTGGTTATCGGTTTGATTATTGTCAGCATTCTGGCAGCTATTGCCGGTGTGCTTTTGTACAAAGTACATAAAAAAAATCAGATGCAGCACGCTTTGTTAGCTGAGAAAGAGGCGGCGATCAAAGAACAACGAGCGAATATCAACCGCAGTATTCAAATTCTGGCCCAGGCTTCCCAGTCCGAAGATTTGACCCTGACAGAAGCCTGCATTCGAATCTCGGTTTTACTCGACAGCCTTGGTGTGGATGATGGCGTGCGTGAAGAGTTCTCCGCGTTTTATCAGCTGCGCAGCCTCACCGAGCATATTCCGATTCTGGAGGGTTGGAAAAAACTGAGCCGCAAGGAGCAGATGCAATTTGATCTGCAGCGCATGAAGCACGAAGCCAGTTATCGCGACTTCGTGCTGGATGCGGCGGTGCGTATCAAGGGACGCGAGTTTTAAGGCGCTTTTGAGAGATTTTTCCGCCGCAAGATGGCACCACATTCAAGGTGATGCGTATAGGGAAATTGATCAAACACCGCAAAGTCGGTGATCTCGTGTGTTTGGGTAATCGTCCGCAGATTGTCTCGCAAGGTATCAGGGTTGCAGGAAATATAAATAATATTGTCGAAGCCCTGAGTAATACCGGTGGTGAGTGGGTCCATACCAGCACGTGGTGGATCGACAAAGATGGTACTGAATGTGTAGCTGTCCAGATCAATATCTTTCAGACGGTAGAACACCCGCACTTTGTTCAGTGCTTGCGAAAATTCCTCGCTCGACATGCGTGCCACAGCAACGTTGCTCGCCTGGTTCAGGTTGATATTGTAAAGCGCCGAATTGACTGAGCTAGTCGCCACTTCTGTGGCAAGTACGCGATTAAAATTCTGTGACAATGGCAAGGTGAAATTGCCGTTGCCGCAATACAATTCCACCAGATCTCCGCCAAAATGTTTGCTCTTTTCTACCGCCCAGGTCAGCATTTTTTCGCACACTTTTGCGTTGGGCTGGGTAAAGCTGGCTTCAACCTGCTGGTAATGAAAAGGTTTATTGCCTACCTGTAAGGTTTCAGTGACGTAATCCCGATCAATAATTTCTTTTTGTCCGCGACTGCGACCGACAATAGCGATATCCAATGCCTGGTGTAAATGTTGTGCAGCCTCACGCCAGTCGTCTTTCAATTTTTTGTGGTAAACCAGGGTGACTAGCGCCTGGCCGCTGAGCGTGGTTAAAAATTCTACCTGGAACAGTCGCTGTCGCAAAACCGGTTCGCGGTGAATGGCGGACAACAATAGCGGCATTAACTGATTAATCTGTTCGGAACCAATAAGGAAATTTTCAATGGGGTAGGGTTTGCGGTATTCACCCGGTTTGAACATCGCATAGCTGACGGTGTCGCCTTCATGCCACATCTTGAATTCGGCGCGCATCCGGTAGTGTTTTAACGGTGAGCGAAAGACTTCCAATGCCGGCAATGAAAATTCAGCAAACTCTTGCTGTAAGCGGTTGAGCTTGTCGGTAAGTTGGTGTTCATAGGCGTCGGAGGAGAAAGAGTCGATAGTCATGCAGTCAGGTCATAAAAAGGTATTGAAGCGCGTGCAAATCAGCGTGTGCACAAGGCGGCGTTAAGCCGCCCATGATACGCGAGTTTGGTGATGAAAACCTGTTGCCAGGCTCATTAACGCTGCTGTGTACATTTACCCCATTCGCAACTGATCAGTGAAACGGGGACATCTCCGCAATAAGAGGCATAGGCTTCCTGCGGCCATTGGTTATGCACCACAATAAACTGCCCATCCGGACATTCCTTTTTAAATTCTTCAAATAACAAAAAGTAAGAACGGCCATTTCTCCGTTCAGTGGTTATATCACCGGCCAGGGTGGGAACCGGTACAATTTTAGTGGTATCGCCGGTATATTGTTGTTGCAGTGCTTGCAGGTCCACGCGCGCCTGCTCGCTCTGGACTAGGGCCATCTCTTGTTGTGCAATGGTTTGAATACGTCGTACACAGGTTTTTTGCTGATTGGTCAGGGTGCGTTGTTTGAGGTTCAGTTCATCAATCGCGCGCTTCCTGGCCTTATGGGCCAACATGACGGCGGGCAAAGAAATAGCGTGTCCGTCGTAGTTTACGGCTTGTGACTCCAGTTGTGTCGTGTAGTAGTGATCGGCGGCAACGATGGCGGGCCAATTTCGGGCGATCCAATCTTGTTGCACGGTTATCGCCTCAAGTTCGGCATCGTCCCCCAAGGGAGTACATTGATTAAAAATACTATTGGTATAAACCGCTTTGGTGAGTATGTCCGTGGCAAGTTGAAGCAGTTGGGTCGGGTCTTCAGTAGGCGTCACAACAGGCTGTTGCGCACAACCGGAGATCAGGGCGACGGTTATACACAGCGGTGAGAACAAGCGAAGAATTGTTTTTTTCATGACGGATGCTCCCGGGTCACATTTTTTTATCGGGTAAAGGCAAGCGAATGGTAAAGCGCGTTCCCTTGCCCGGTGTGGAATCCACTTCAATCTTGCCCTTGTGATGCTCGGTGATGATGAAATAAGACACTGACAAACCCAAGCCCGTCCCTTTGCCCACTTCTTTGGTGGTGTAAAACGGCTCAAAGATATGGCTTTTAACGTTGTCTGGCATACCGGGACCATTGTCTTCCACTTCAATGACCACATGCGTTGCTTCCGCGTAGGCACGAATGCTGATGGTCGGTTTGAACTGTGGCTCCGCATTGTTTTGCAGGTCGCTGGCCAAAGCCTGCCGCGCGTTGCGCAACAGGTTGAGGATGACTTGTTGAATCTCGGGCGCTGAGCCCAGCACGCCGGGTAAATCCGTACTGATGTCTTTGACAATCTTGGGTGGTTTAACTTTAAGTTCTTTTGCTTCACCGGTGTTAATGCTTAATTCAACACTGTGATCGATTACACTTTTCAGATCCATCAGATGGGTGTTGCGATTACTCACATGCGAAAACTCCAGCATGTTGGTGACAATCTTGGCCGCGCGCTCACCGGCTTCTTTGATATCTTCGAGAAAGCTGTAAATATTGCGCTCACGCAAATATTCATACACTTGCTCTACGCTGATCCCCAGTTTTTTTGTCACCTCATGATTGGATGCGAGCTCCGCTGATGTGCGGCGATAAATATTTTGCACACTATGCAGGATTGCCCCGATGGGATTATTGATTTCATGGGCAATCCCCGCCGCCAATTCACCAAGTGACAACATTTTTTCATTCTGGATCATCATGTGTTCCATCTTGACCCGCAGAGTCACATCATCGATACGAATCACGGCGCCTATGCCTTGGGCGGCAATCAGGGGATAGATGGTCATGTCCATATAGCGTGCTTCAGTACCCTGGCCTTGTTGCATATTTTCATTGACCAGCGGTGTACCGCTTTCAATGGTTTTCTTGATGACGGCAAGGCTAATGGGCAGGCTGGGATAAACCTCGTTCAAGTGGTGATGTAATGCCTCATCGGCGGAGATGCCGGTATTAAATGCAGCGGAAGCATTCCAATGGGTGACATAGCCCTGGTGGGTAACACCGATCAGTACCGAGGGCATGGAGTTGATCATGCTGTGCAGGTAATCCTGGGTTTCGCGCAACAGCAACACGGTAGCCTCGTGACGCGCGATCTCATCCTGCAAGCGGTTGTTGGTTTGATGCAGGCTTTCGGTTCGCTCCGCAATCTTGTGCTCCAATTCCCGCTGGGATTCCTTCAATGCTTTACGAGCCCGTTTGTTGTTTAGGCGGCTGCGTTGCAGACCGATGATCAACAAGCTTTGCAATAGGAACATCAGGGTGATAACCAGCCACAGGATATTGCTATAACCACTATCGCGACTTTCTTGCTGGGCCAGAGCGGGCAGAGCAGTGGCAAGGTAAATCCATACAACCACACATCGACCCAACCACATGAAACCCGGATGAGCAAGCAAGATACCGCTGATGTTATTTGGGTTGGGCATGGCACCACGCAGCATTGGGCGAATAATCAAAATTGGGCAGATTAAGAAGGCACATTCTACCCAGCAACGTCGAATAACACTAACGGAAGCGACGGGCGTTGTCGCGCCGATAAATGAACGCGGTGAACGCTACATGCCAGGTTGATTAAGTAGCCCGCCGCAGTGCGAATTACGAGAAAAATCAGCGGCTTGTAGTGCATGATGGCGGTTTGCATAAAAGTGTTTGACAAGGCATCTGATTTCGGTAGAATGCGCACCTCTCAACGGGGGCGGTTAGCTCAGTTGGTAGAGCAATGCCCTTACAAGGCATGGGTCACAAGTTCGAGTCTTGTACCGCCCACCACTTGTTACTCACAAGGTAAAAAGTGCTTTTTCTGCGGACCGGTAGTTCAGTCGGTTAGAATGCCGGCCTGTCACGCCGGAGGTCGCGGGTTCGAGTCCCGTCCGGTCCGCCACAAATTTCCCTCAAAAGCCTCGCTCACGCGGGGCTTTTGCTTTTCTGATCCCCCCGATTCACCTCTTTTCTGCATTTTGGCGGCTAAACTTTCTGGTGTTACACAAAATTGTCATGATCGGCCATTAATCTGGGATCACTGGAGTAGATTTTTGGAAGGGAATCCTTTAGCTTCTGACTTGTCACATGACCACTGGCTGCAAGAAGTGCAACCGGTGAACTTAACCAAGGAGCATTACCATGCAAGACTATATCGAAGACCTGCTGGATGTCAGTTACGACGAAGGCGACGATGAGATAACAGAGGATTACTCTGAGATCTAATGCGAGTGAAGCAGCCTGGTGCTGCGCGCTCGCCTGTTTAACTTCCCGCATTTCCCGCTATATGTTCTCCCGCCTGATTCTTCATCTATAAGTGAAGCTACTAAACTGCCGAGCGGTTCACAGCGAAAACCTGACGTACACACCATAATTCCGTCGTTCAAGTCGCAAATTCTTCGGAATATGGCTCCGCCTGGCTTGTCCAACCACGCGGATTTAATATCTGACTTATACTGGTAAGTATCCACAGCTCCCCTTACAGCGCAGGCTGGATCGATTTTATGCAAACCCAATCCTCGGAACAGTTGGAAGCGGTATTCCTGTTCGACGGTGATCAGATTACTCGTGAAATGCTTTATTCGGAGTTTGAAGCGATTCTCGATGGCTTTATTCCGGTGCCCGATTACGCAGGCCGACTGGCCAAGGCTGTTTATCTGCGGATCAATTCCCGTCTGTGTATTACCGCTGCCGTGTTTTTTGTACTTGAGTTTGATGCGAAGGGAATGATTGACCGCCGCTGGAATGTGCCTTTGCAGCAGTTGGCGGAGGCGGCATCTCGTGGTCCGGATCTGGGTGCGGGTACCATTCGCCTGGCCTGTTTCAGTCAATGTCCTATTGAATGGCAGCGCAAGAATTTGTGGGACCCGCAGATGCAGCCGGGTTGTAACAGTTTCGTGTTGATGCGTAAGGCAGTGAAAGGCAATCGCCTGGGCTTGATCTTTAAAACAGCCGCTGCCGACAAGGCTGCTGCCGTTGAGGCGGAGCAACGTGCTCAGGAGCAACGACGCGAGCAGAAAATCCAGGAAAAAATTCAGCAAAAACTGCATCAACAATACTCCAAGGAATTGCGCGACCGGCTTGCCCACGTCATCAAAGAGCAGCGTTTGCGTATTGCCACTCTCGAAAACCAGCAAAAGCTCAAGATCCAGGGAATCCAGCAAGATCATCAAAAGCGCTTGCATGCTTATCAGCAGGAGTTGTTGGAGTTACAAAGAAACAGAGAGGAATTGGATGAACGCAATCGTAGCCTCAAAGAAGATCTGGATGTGCAGTTGCAAAAACTTGACGGTGTGCGCGAATATTTCAGCCACAAACTGAAAGCGGCGCAGATGGATGAAAACAGCCAGATACAGGCGATGCAGGAGAATTTTGCGCTGGAGCTGGAAGCCCGGCTTAAAACAGTCTCGGCAGAGTTGCAGGAAAAACTGGATATGCGTGAGGTAGAACTGTTCTACCGCCACGAACAGGAGAAAAATTTGCGCGATGAGATTGCCCACTTGCGTCGCGAAAATCAGGCGCTGCTGAACAACGGCAGTGATCAGTTACTCGCCCGGCTGGCCCGCGCGGGTATCAATTTTGTGGCCTTTCATCCAGGCGCTGGCAATATCGCCATACCCCTGGATGACATGAGCCGTTACCTCGATAATCCTCAGGCTTACGTTGCCGCCAAATGTGGTGTAACGGAAACGCTCTACGCCGCCTGGCTTGGCCATTACCAGACACCCCGCTGTACCGGCGTTGACCATCGTGGCCAGACGTGTAACAAACCACTTGCGCGAGTGGCTACGCCCTCGGAATTCCATGAGGGTGAACATGATCGCTGTGATCAACACCAGGTGTTGCCGCATCAATTGGTTGCTGAGCGGCGTTGAGCTGACGATTGATGATTGATGCAGTAAAAGCAGGTGTGAACCTTGATGTATTGCACCAGCGCGCGCTGGATGTGCCTATGCAGAGGGTGTCTTGTTCGGTACTCAACAACTATGGTCTTGAGTTGATTGTGCGGCGTGACGACATGATCGATCCGTACCAGAGTGGCAACAAATTTTACAAATTGTTCTACAACCTGCGTGCGGCGAACGAGCAGGGAATCAACCAGTTGCTCAGTTTTGGCGGGGCCTATTCCAATCACCTTTACGCGTTGGCTGCTGCAGGTCATTCAGCCGGTATACGCACTGTTGGTGTCGTGCGTGGAGAACGCCCTGCACACCTGAGTCCGACATTGCGGGACGCCGAAGCCTGGGGTATGCAATTGTGTTTTGTTCCGCGCGCTGAATACTATTCCGATAACGATGAGCTGCTGAATCGGTTGCGCGCGAGCTATGGCGACTTTTTGTTGGTGCCTGAGGGCGGAGCCAATCTCAATGGCGCGCGCGGCGCAGCGGTAATGGGATGGGCGATTACTCAACAGCTTGGCGATAAGTTCGATGACGTTTGCGTGCCTTGCGGCACTGGCAGCACCCTGGCGGGCTTGGCCAGTGCATTACCGGGTGATAAAACCGCTATAGGTTTTTCGGTACTAAAGGGACAGGGCACTTTAGGGCATCAGGTCAGTTGCCTTTACGCGTCCTGCCTATCCTTGAGTGCTAGCGCAGGTTTTGCGTCAGGTGGACGTTGGCGTTTGATCAGCGGTTATCACGCGGGTGGCTATGCCAGGAAGTTACCGTCGATGGTAAATGATTTCTGGCGCGACTTTGAGGCTGAAACCGGCATACTGCTGGATCCGGTCTATAGTTTGAAGATGTTTTGGGGTATGGCCCACTTGGCAGCGCAGAGTTATTGGGCGCCGGGGACGCGCCTTGTGGCGGTGCATACCGGTGGTCTGCAAGGTCGGCGCGGCTTTCAGAGCGAACTCGTGTAATCTGGTGTTTTTTACAAACATGCATACTTCAGGTAAAAATGAAATTCAGATCATAAGCCGTCGGCGATTATCCGGATGTTAAAAAGCCAGTCAACAATAAGACTGGAAGTGAGAGGCAAAGTCGTATCATGCACGCACATAAAAATACTATACCCACCCGCATCGAATTCGATTTGAATTTGACGCGCACACTGGTGCCGCTTAAAGACATGAGTGAGAGCCATTTGCTGGCCTTGCTCGATGACGCTGCCGTGGATGTCGCGTTCGCCGGCCAGACGTTGTTTTCCAGCGGTCAGTACGATAGCCAGCATATTTATCTCCTGCACGGCGATGTAGCTCTGGTGGCAGAAGACGGCAGTAAGACCCTTATTAAAGGGCGCTCGACGCTAATGCCCATTGCGCACCACCAGCCCCGCTTATGTACCGCCGTAGCGGAAACCGATTGCAATCTTTTGCGCATTGACAGTGAGCGGTTGGACAAACTGCTGACCTGGAGCGAAGTCGCCGATTATCTGCAATCGATTATTTCTCGTCAGCGTGACCTGGATGAAGACGTGGATTGGATGATGACTGTGTTGAAATCCAACCTATTTTTCAAGGTTCCCCCTCACAGTGTTGAACATATTTTCGCGCGCCTTATCCCACAGGTGGTGTACTCCGGCGATGTAATTCTTCGCCAGGGTGAAGTGGGGGATCAGTGCTACTTTATCAAAGAAGGTGATGCCGAAGTGACGCGTAACATTGACGGCAAATGGCAGCACATCGCTGACATTAGTGTCGGCCGGTGTTTCGGAGAAGACGCATTAGTCAATGAAACGGTACGCAACGCCTCTGTGACCATGCGCAGCGATGGTGTATTGATGCGTCTCGATAAACAGGATTTTTATCGATTGTTGAAAGAACCGGTGGTGGCGACCTTGGAACTCAATCAATTTGAAGCCGCGATTGCCGATGGCGCCGTGGCTGTCGATGTGCGCAGTGAAGAAGAATATAGTGAGAAACATTTAATTCGCGCCGTGAATATTCCTTTGCGTGTGCTAAGCATCAAGTCGCGTTTGTTATCCCAGGATAAACTTTATATTTTTTATTGTGATACCGGGCGGCGCAGTCGCGCGGCGGCGCACTTGTTGGTGCAGCAGGGATACAAGGCGTTGGCGTTGGTGGATTGCGCGCAATTGTTCGGCCAATCCCGTTGGGAATCGCTCTTGGACGATCATCACAATTATGTGTTGCGCGATGGTGTGTCAGTCCAGGGCCAGTGATCAGGTACTACAAAACCGCGACATTTTTCTTGCCAGACCCCATCGTTTTTCTCCATGGCCGCAATTAACTGCGGCCGGTGCATATCGCCTACCCAATGATTCAGATAATCCCGCAGATTATCCCGCGACAGCAGCGCATGGATATCATCTGTTTGCGCTGCGGACAACCACTGGTGACGTGGCAACACCATCCAATAATCCGGCGCTTTGACCTCATTCAAAAAATATCGCAAATACCACCACACGCCCCGTTGATGATGTTTGTGGGCATTGTGCGGCTCCGGCATAGCCTGGTGGGCCGGATAAAATAAATAACCTTGCAGGCATAACGCACTGCGCCAGTTACTGCCGGGTGGCACGAGTGCGGTCAACGTATTCTGACTCGCTGTATTGAAGCGCAAGGGTAGTTGGTGGTTTAACAGCCGCGTCATTTTAATATCGAGCCGATCATTGCAGTTGGGGCCAATCCACTGTGCCCACTCACTGGCGGAATACTCATTCGTTGGCACACCCAAATAAAATTTAACGGCCGTCTCGATATGCCAGATCGCATCGGGCGTTTGCACAATAAAATCAAACGCGCCCAGGGTTTGGCCGTGATCGGTAATCTGTAAATTATGCGCCAGCAACTGGTAGTGCGGATGCTGTTGCCAATAAAATCGCCAGAGCGTTTCGTAATAGATACCGAGGCGTGTGCTTTTCATTTGTGCCAGCTCGGCGAGTAAGGCGTGAGGGTTTTGGTCGAGGCCGACTAACCAGCCCATATCCACCATGGCATCAGTCGGCCAGAGGGCAATGTGTTGGTCGGGCAAGTCAGCCAATAGTGGTGCGCTGGAACAACACCAGGCGAGATCCCGAACAACCTGGTGTTGAAACCGCATCCCATAATCTCCGATGACTTTTATAGATACCGGAGATTATGTGAGTAACTCTTAAGCGATACAACGATCTGTCTGTGCGACGGCAGTTTGATCACTGCCGTACCAATTCAAATTGCCTTGCAATTGTATGACATATTGGTGGATGATTTATCTGACAATATTGCGCTGTGCGTAGCGTCGCAGTTGTGTTCAGATCCGCGTTGCGGGAACCCCCCGCTTTTTTCAATCGTCACAATCGACGAAGCCGCTATAATGACCGCCTTGCAAGAACATCTGAAAATGGATACCCCATGACACACTTCTCGACCGTAGGACTCATCGGCCACCTGAATAGCGAGCGCGCTATCTATTCCATCAAACGGCTGATCCGCTTTTTACAGCAGCGCGGCAAACGGTTTGTGCTGGAATCCGAGACGGCGGCCCTGATTACGGATGTTCATCTGGTCGAAGGTGCACAGCAGATCGTCGGCATTGATGAACTTGGCCAAACCTGTGATCTGGTGATTGTGGTGGGTGGCGACGGCAGCCTGCTGCGCAGCGGGCGAGCACTCGCGAAATACAATGTGCCGTTGCTGGGGGTGAATCGCGGTCGTCTGGGTTTTCTCACTGACATCACTCCAGAGGATATTGAAACCCGGGTTGAAGAAGTCATGAATGGCAAATACGTGGTAGACAACCGTTTTTTGCTCGATATGACCGTTATGCGCCAAGGTGTTGCGATTGGCAGCGGTGATGCCCTCAACGACGTGGTGCTGCACCCCGGCCAGTTTATTCACATGCTTGAATTCGAGCTGTATATCGACGGTTATTTTGTGACCAGCCAGCGTTCCGACGGGATGATTGTCTCGACCCCTACTGGATCTACCGCGTATGCCCTGAGTGGCGGTGGGCCCATCATGCATCCCAAACTGGATGCGATTGTGCTGGTACCCATGAACCCCCATACCCTGAGCAGTAGGCCCATGGTGATAGCCGGAGACAGCGAGATCAAGATTATCGTCGGCGAGCACAACACCGCTGTGCCGATGGTCACCTGTGATGGTCAGACGCATGTCGAGATCGGCGCATCCGATGAAATTCACATCCGTAAGAAACCCCACACACTGAAACTGATTCATCCGCTGAACCACAATTTCTATGAACGCTGTCGCTCCAAGTTAGGCTGGGGTGGCCATTTGCTGAACCATTGATTTATGTCGAGTGATACCGCCCCAGACAAATTACCGCCAGTACTGGGTTACGACCTGATCGGCGATGTGCACGGTTGTGCAGTCACCCTGGGGCGTTTGCTGGAACGGATGGGGTATCACAAAGTCGGCGGCGTTTACCAACACGATAAGCGTCGGGTTATTTTTGTCGGTGACATTGTGGATCGCGGTCCACGTGTTCGCGAAGCGCTGCACCTGGTGTACGACATGGTGGAGCGGGGCAATGCGCAGATGGTTATCGGCAACCATGAATTTAATGCAATTACTTACTGTACGCCGGGGCGACCTGGTAGTGGCCGCGATTACCTGCGGCCTCATGTGCCGCGCAATACACGGCAGATAGCGGAAACCCTGGAGCAGTTCGCGAATTATCCGCAGGAATGGAGTGCCTTCATTGACTGGTTCAAGACATTGCCGCTGTTTCTTGAGGTTGATGGGGGTGCGGATTTCAGTCGTTTTCGAGTGGTCCATGCCTGCTGGGATGACGCCTTGATTGTTGCTCATCGGGAACGTTATGGCGACGGTCGCTTTGATATGAATTTTATCCATGCATCCGTCGAGCCCGGAACACTGGAGTCATACACTAAACAACGGCTCACCGGCGGAGTTGATCTTCCGTTACCGCCGGGCGTCAAGATTGTGTCCAATGACGGTTATGAACGCAGTGCGTTCCGCACGAAGTTTTGGGTGTCCCGGCCGAAAACCTATGGGGAATTACTGTTTCAGCCCGATCCTCTGCCGGAGGATATTGCGGAGGCACCCATCAGCCAGGAGCATCGGCAACAGATGGTCAATTATGGCGCCGATCAACCGCCGCTGTTTGTGGGACATTACTGGCTCAAGGGAAAACCGCAACCTATTGCGCCTAACGTGGCCTGCCTGGATTACAGCGCGGTGAAATACGGGCGTCTGGTGGCTTATCGGATGGACGGCGAAGCCCATCTGCGCGCGCATAAATATGTATGGGAATATGTGGATCCCTGATGGAATATGGCAAACGACCCACGCGTTGTTAACGACAACTGACCTTGGTATCTAGACTGAATGTTGAACTGGATTATTGTGAAACATCTGCCGCTGGATCAGGACTTAAGCGAACTGATCCGTTTCCTTCACCGTCGCGGCTTGCCTTTTCGTGTAAGCGAGGAGGATGGGCAGCAAGTTATCGCTGTGCAGGACCCGCAGCTTGTTGAACCCGTGGGGCAACTGGTGGATGGTTTCCTGCGCGGTGAAGTTCAATTGCCGACGGAAGATTCCGCGACGGAGTACGTCGAGCCTCAACCCGGAGATATTCCCTTCTGGATGACCCCGATCACGCTGGTGTTGATTTTATTCAGCGGCATCGGTGCCTTGCTAACCCATACCGAAACCGGGCAAGTGTGGGCCATGTGGTTTTTATTGTTGGATGTCGCACCGGATTTACGTAGTTTTATGTCTCTGGGCGACACCTTGGTCAGCGGTCAATTCTGGCGGCTGATCACGCCCGTCTTTCTCCATTTTGGTTTGTTTCATGTGTTGTTTAACAGTTTATGGATGTGGGATCTCGGACGGCGGCTGGAACTTGGACTGGGTAAAAGCCGGTATTTTTTGTTCTTTGTAATCACCGCCATTGTTGCGAATCTCACGCAATATTTCTGGGAAGCATCGCCCTGGTTCGGTGGTATGTCCGGAGTGGTCTATGCACTGGTGGGCTTTTTATGGATTCGTCCGCGGTTTGCACCGCACCCGCTGTTCGCTTTGCCGGCAAGTATTATTGGCTTTATGCTGTTTTGGCTGGTGTTGTGTATGACCGGCATTGTCGATAAATTTATTGATGGCAGTGTGGCGAATGCCGCGCATCTCGGTGGGCTGATTGCGGGTATGCTTTTGGGCGCTGTGTCGGGTGTAGTGGCGCGAGGCAAACGCACAGATTCCATTGCCCTGTAAATTTTGCACGATACGTAAGAAACTTTTGGAACTTTTTATGGATGTACAACAACTTCTCTCCAGTTTGACACCGGATATTTATCACAGTTTGAAACGTGCCGTTGAATTGGGTAAGTGGCCCGATGGTAATCGTTTGTCAGCAGAACAACGTCAACTTTGTATGCAAGCAATGATTGCCTACGAGCAAAAATATTTACCGCCCGAACAACACACCGGTTATATCGAACCGGAGCCGCATACACATTGCGGTACGGATGACCACGATCATCCGGATGAGCCCACGCCGCTGAAATGGCTGTAACGGTTTTGCTACCTAAGGAATATTTATGAATGCCAGCCAACAACCCCAAGCGATTCACCTGAAAGATTATCGCGTACCCGATTACGATATCGATAAAACCGAACTGCATGTTGATCTGTATGAAGAACATGCCACGGTGACCAGCAGTTTGCATCTGCGTCGCAACCCTGCCGCTGGCAACGGCGTCGCGCAGTTGGTATTGGACGGCTGCGAGATGGAATTGCGTTCCATCAGCATAGATGGTCGCGCTTTATCGGAGGATGAGTATCAGGTGGGTGAAGAACACCTGACCCTGTTCAACCCGCCGGCAGAATTTGTATTGCAAACACAAACCGAAATAAAACCGCACTTGAATACATCGCTGGAAGGTTTGTACAAATCGCGCACCATGTTCTGTACCCAATGCGAAGCGGAAGGCTTTCGCAAGATTACCTATTACCTCGACCGACCGGATGTGATGAGTGAATTTACTACCACCATCGTTGCCGATAAAACACGCTACCCGGTATTACTTTCCAACGGTAATTTAATTGAACAGGGCGAAGCGGAAAATGACCGTCACTTTGCGACCTGGCACGATCCGTTTAAAAAGCCCTGTTATTTATTTGCACTGGTGGCAGGTGATCTTGAACACATCGAAGACCGTTTTACCACGGCGTCTGGTCGTGAAGTGACTTTAAAGATCTTTGTGGAAGCCAAGGATCTCGATAAGTGTGACCACGCCATGACCTCACTGAAAAATGCCATGCGCTGGGATGAAGAGGTTTATGGCCGTGAATACGATCTCGATATCTTCATGATCGTTGCGGTAGACGACTTCAATATGGGCGCCATGGAAAACAAAGGTCTGAATATCTTCAACACGTCGTGTGTATTGGCCAAGCCGGAAACCACAACTGACGCCGGTTTTCAGCGGGTAGAAGGTGTGGTTGCTCACGAATATTTCCACAACTGGTCGGGCAACCGTGTTACCTGCCGTGACTGGTTTCAGTTGAGCCTGAAAGAAGGTTTTACGGTTTATCGCGATGCAGAATTTTCAGCAGACATGGGCTCGCGCACGGTTAAACGGGTGGAAGACGTCAGCTTGCTGCGCACCGCCCAATTTGCTGAAGATGCCGGACCGATGGCGCATCCGATCCGTCCGGACTCCTACATTGAAATATCCAATTTCTATACGCTGACGATTTATGAAAAAGGTGCGGAAGTGATTCGCATGCTGGCCAATTTATTAGGGCCGGAAGATTTTCGCAAAGGCACAGATTTGTACTTCGACCGTCACGACGGCCAGGCTGTAACCACCGAAGACTTTGTGGCCGCTTTGGCCGATGCATCGGGGCGCGATCTGTCGCAATTCAAGCGCTGGTATTCACAGGCGGGCACGCCGCGTTTACAGGTGACCGATAGTTATGATGAAGATGCGCGTGAGTACACCTTGCACATTAAACAAAGTTGTCCACCCACGCCGGAATGTGAGAATAAACTGCCGTTCCATATTCCGGTGGCCATGGGATTGTTAGGCAGTGGTGGTAATCTGCCATTAAAAATCAAAGACCAAGTGCCGGATTTTGAGACCGCAGACAACACCCACACCGTGCTGGAATTAACCGAAGCAGAACACACATTTGTTTTTGAAGGCGTAAATGAACAACCTGTGCCCTCGCTGTTGCGCGGTTTTTCTGCGCCGGTCAAATTACACTACGATTATTCCCGCGAAGCGCTGATGCTATTAATGAGTCGCGACGACGATGGTTTTTGCCGTTGGGACGCAAGCCAGCAATTGGCACTGCAAGTGATCGGCGATGTCATGCGAGCCTGGCAACGCAAAGACGACATCGCTTCCATGGCGATTGACTCGCGTCTGCTTGAAGCCTATCGGAGTCTTTTACAAGACACGAGCCTGGATCAGGCCATGGTCGCTTACATGCTGTCACTACCTTCGGAAGCCTACCTCAGCGAACTGGCCGACGTTATCGATGTAGAAGCCATTCACTACGGCAGGATGCGCGTGCGTCGCGCCATCGCCGAAACCTTGCGTGACGAGTTTGCACACATCTATCAACGCTACGATAACCAACAAGCCTACGCTGCCACAGCAGAAGCCATTGCCGCGCGCAGCTTGAAAAACGTCGCGTTGGCTTATCTGATGCTCCTGGAAGATGACCAATGGATTCATACTTGCGAACAACAATACCGTCAGGCAAACAACATGACCGACCGTATGGATGCGCTCTCCCAACTGGTCAACAGCCGTTCGCAAACCGCCCAAGCGCTTGCTACATCAGCCCTGGAAGATTTTTACCAACGTTGGCAAGACGAATCCCTGGTGGTCAATCAATGGATCAGCGTGCAGGCAAACTGTTCGTTGCCCAATACATTGGCGAAGGTCAAACAACTGCAACAACACCCGGCTTACGATGCGAAAAACCCCAACAAAATCCGCGCGCTGGTTTCAACTTTTTGTAACGCCAACGCGATTAACTTCCACGCGTTGCAGGATGGCAAGGCAGAGGGTTATCGCTTCCTCGCCGATGAAGTGGTTCGCTTGAACACCCAGAACCCGCAGATCGCTTCTCGTTTACTGGTGCCTTTAACCAAATGGAAAAAATACAGTCCACAACGGCAGGCATTGATGAAGGCTGAATTGGAAAGAATCCTTGCTGAACCTAAATTATCGAAAGATGTGTTTGAGGTTGTAAGTAAGAGCCTTGCTTAGGGAAAGTGGTGCTTCGTAGTGCGTTTGTCATTAGGGCTTATGTTTCGAAAACGCATGCATACATCCCTGTAGCTCCCTCAAGTCGTCCCTCGGCAACTGCTCCTGCGTTGCTCTACCTCCGGAATGCCGGACCACTGCATCCATGCAGTCGTGACTTGAGGGTTTCGAAACATAAGCCCTAACGCCAAACTTATATTGTGCGAATTTCGACTTTATTTCGTCGATCCTTTTTCATTTTCTATCCCTCAGTTCTTGGCACAAAAGTTGAAGCACAACACACTAAACCTGTCCAAATAAGGGCAGGGATGGTGATGTTGTTGATACCGCCATTTGTTTCCTACATTTTTTGCGCCCCGGTGTGGGGCATTTCGACTAAGTCGAATTATTAGTTTGCACGGTAAGTGTGCAATTGAGGGCAAGTGATGGGACGTTTGCTTGGGCACTGGGTAAGTGCGGTCAATATTCAATTATTGTGCGGCGTAATGCTTGCGTTTATCGCCATCCCCGCATTGGCGTTACTGGCCGGTTACCACCAGCTCTGGTTGATTATCCCGCTAATCGCTACCGCTACATTACTGATTGGGCTGGTCAGCAGTTACCACAACAGTGTTGAGCAAGTGCGTGCATGCTTATCGTCAATTCGCCAATCGCAACCGATAGATTCCCCTGTCTACCTGCCTAAAGCGTTTGCGCTGTTGTTGGATGACACCCGCGAAACCTTCAAACATTTCCAACGACGCAATGCCGAGTTTCGCGATGCGGTGAAGGAAATGGGTTATTCCTCGTCAGAGTTGACGGGTAATGCCAACGAAGTATCAAACAGTGCGGCGTTTCAATCCAGAGCAACCACATCCAGTGCGGCGGCGATTACGGAGATCAGCCACAGTATTGATGATGTCAGTCAACGTATTGTGTCGGCGCGCGCGGCGGCAACGGAGGCGTGTGAATTGAGTGAAAGTGGTTCGTGCGCATTGGTTACTGCCAGTGATGAGGTCAAGCAGGTAGCCGGGCTTGCGCAGGAAACAGAGCAGCGTATTACGACGTTGGAAGCGTTGATGGTCAAGGTAACGGCCATGTCGCGCATCATTGGTGAGATTTCCGAGCAGACTAATCTGTTAGCGTTGAATGCGGCAATTGAGGCAGCGCGTGCCGGTGAGCACGGGCGCGGATTCGCTGTGGTAGCGGATGAAGTGCGCGCGTTGGCGCAACGCAGCCAAGGCTCCGCAACGGATATCGCAACTAACATCCTGCAAGTACAAACCACCATGCAACGGGTGCGTGGCAGCATGGGTTCGGTGGTGGAAAAAGCTGGTAAAAGTATGATGGAAGTGGGACGCGCTGAAACGGCATTGACTGCCATCAATCAGCGCACTAGCGAAGTATTTAGTTTGATTGATGATATTGCAGTAGCGGCACAACAACAGAGTCAGGCTGCTCATGAGATTTCCCGTCATATTGAAACCGTGGCGAACCTGGCTAATGAAAACAGTGGACGCGCTATACAAGCCGCTGAAATTGCTGAGCATTTACATCGACTGACACGTTTAACGGAGTAGGGTATGGCTGATGTATTTTCGCTGTTATTTATTCTCCTGCCGCTGATTTTTATCGCGTTTATTTTCTATTGCCTGCATCGTCGGCGGGTTGTAGTAGGGCGGCTTGTGGATCAAGGGCTGAACTATGTGCGGGTGATGCGCATTCTGTTGACCCACATCCAGCAACATCGCGGTCTCACCACGGGTTTTCTTAACGGAAATCTGGATGCCAGGGCAGATGTACAGGCATTGCAAAATAAAATCCGGAAGGAAATTGTGGAAGTCAATAATTTGGGTGTGTGGGTGCAGACCAATGAAAAATGGAAAAGCATCCTTGATCATTGGTCGCGCCTGAGTAGCCATTATGCGTCCGGCGAAGCCATGAACAATCTCAAACAGCACAATCAATTGATTGCTAATTTATTGTATTTCATCGAAGACATTGCGGATGCACATCATCTGGACAGCAAAGCACCTGCGGCGTCTGCGCACCAGTGGCGGTCGCTGTTATTTATTGCGGAGTCGATTGGTCAAGCGCGCGCTCTGGGTACCGGTGTGGTTGCGAAAGGGGAATGTAGCAGCGTATTGCGAATACAGCTGAATCATTTGCGCAACAAGATCGCTTCTCATACGGGGCAGCATCTTTCACCGCAGACCTGTGCCGAGATTGAACAGCTGCTTTGCTGCATAGAAAAAGATGTGGTAATCGACCAGCCCACCATCAGCCCCAAAGATTATTTTCAATTGGCAACCCGCTCACTGGAGCGGGTTATGGAACAGTTTGATCAATATATCGAAGGGCTAGGTTATCAAGGTCGTTGAGCCATCAACTGAAAGAAAATTTCCCAATAAAAACGGTACAACCTGGCGCCCTGATTTCCAGCAGTTCCCGTTATGATTTGTATAGCGGAGCCAAACTATCCTGTTGCTTCTGGCGGTGATGTTTCTGGCGGCGGCAATTGTTTATCTCCTGAATCAACTCACTGCTGTCCCAATCACTACCGGTATCGCCACGATACAGGATTTCGTCCAATTTTTTCAGCTGCACACGCAGAGCGTCATTGTTCGAGCGCTCGGCAATGGCCTGCAGGCTTTGCAGTTGCGGATCTTGCCAGTGGGCCTGGCCCCAGTGAATTAATGCTGCGCGGATCGCAGGATAATCTTTGTTCGCGGCGGCGCGTTTGAGTTCATTCCAGGCTGCTGTTTCAGTGGCATGATCTTGGGTTTTCTCGGCAATATAGAATGAATGTATTGCGCGCAATTCGCGGCGCGCCTGCCAGTAAAGCCACGCAAATAACAGTGTGGTAAAACCCAGAACCAAAGCAGTAACAATCAGCCATACAGGGGCAACATTGACTACACGAATATCTGGCGTGGCGCTGGCAATATCGGTATTGATCGGTGTGGCTTCAGCAGGATCTTCCACGGCGGGCGCGGGCAACGGGTCAGGTGTGATATTGCCCAGTGCATCTTCCACTTGAACTGTTTTCGCCGGCAGGGTCGCGGTTTTCATCTCTTGGTTTTCGGTATCCCACCAGCTCACACTCATCGCCGGCAGGGTAAATTTTCCGCTGCGATTGGGAATAATAGCGAGGGTTTCTATACGAGAACCTTTCACGCCTTTGTTGCTGGTTTGGTCATCATTTTGTGGTTGATCGGGATAAAAAGTTAATCCGTCAACGGCGGGTAGTGACAACGGCGTCAGCTGGCCGGCAGTCAAACCATCAGCGACAATCGTAATAGTGCGGGTAACTGGTTCGCCCACTTTCAAGCGTTCGGTGTCAATGCTCCAGTGTTCAGTCAATTGCAGATCTTTAGCCGGTAACCAATCCTGACCGCTGAATTGTGTTGGCACAGCGTTCACCGTGACGCGTTGCTCTTCAGTGCGTAGACGCAACAGATTATTGCGCCGATTGCCAAACGGATCGCTCCACGGATCGCGCTGGCCGCTGCGCACCGACACATTGTACGTCAGACTGGGGATGATCAACTCGCCGCTATGTTGCGGAAAAATACTGTAAACCCGTTCCACCACAATATGCTGGCGACCGTTGATATTGGTCTGGTATTGGTTCTCACCCAGGTCAACGACCAAGGCATCCGGTAATTCCAGCGGTGACATCTCGGCGCCGTTTAAATTTACCGAGGTATACAGGCGAATCGTAAACAGGATTTGTTCCTGCACGTACACACTGTCTTTACTGACTTTCACATCAACAAAGACCTCGCTGCTGGCGTTTTGTGGTGCACGATTTTGGGATTCCACTGTAATGGGAATTGCATCGCTGCTTGCACCCTCAATCGTGAACGAGGGAATTTCCAGGGTACCGACCCGTTTGGGGGCAAGGGCAATGCGCCAATCGGTAAAGGATTCCATATCGCCGTTGATAACGCGCATCTGATTGCTTTGTTGGGTGTTGAGGATATCGAAATCTTTTTGCAGCTGCGTCAAATCCGGCGAGTCGCTGGTTTGTGCATAGAAGCGCAGGGTGAGCGTCAGGGTTTCCTGCAGACTGATGGTGTCGCGGTCAACGCTGGCCGATAAGGTGTCGGCGCGAGCGCCTGCGTTGAACGCCAACAGAATAAACAATCCGCATAAAAAGCTGCGCATCATCTGTAAGGAAATAAATAATCGGCTCATACCTTGACTCTCATTGTTCGATGTAACGCTCTGCGTATTTCTATTCAGGCAATTGCCTGTTACCAGCGATCATTCTCTTGCTCGGTAGGTGTCTGCCACATATTGCGATGCCGCTCATCACGTTTCTGCTGGTATTGGTAACGGAATTTATTGCGCAGCAAACCGCCCGGATCATCAGGAACACGTCGTAGCCACTGTTCCATCGCTTGCTTCTCTTCATCACTCAAGCCTTCTTCCAACGCTGCGCGCATTTCTTCCAGCTCTTCTTCACCGGGTGTTGAACTTTGTTGCGCGGCTTGCTGCTCTTGTTGTTCTGCTTGCTCGCTGGACTGCTCGCCGCTGTCGCCCGCCGCCGAACTTTGCGTAGCGCTGCTTTGTTGCCCGTTTTGTTGTTCGCTATCTTGTTGATTCTGCTGTTGTTGAGAATCACTTTGCTGTTGCTGGTCGTTTTGATTCTGTTGTTGGTCCTGCTGGTTTTTTTGTTCGTTGTTTTGCTCGGACGAATTCTGTTGTTGATCCTGATTTTGTTCGCTGTCCTGATCGTCCTGATTCTCGCCATCCTGATTTTGTTGGTTTTGCTGTTCTTTTTGTTGCTCTTGTTGTTGTTTCAGGGCTTCAACCAAAGCGCGATTGCTCGCGGCATCCGCCAGATCAGGATTGCGTTTCAGGGCTTCATCATAGGCTTTAAGGGCTTCATCCAGCTTGCCGGATTTTGCCAACGCATTGCCTCGGTTGTAGTGTGCGTCTGCCGTGTCGTTCTGCGCAAAATGTTTGGCTGCTGCTTCGTAATCGCCAGCACGATACTGAGCACTGCCTTTCCATTCCGGCGATTCAAATGCTTCTGCCGCGCGAGTGGCGTCACCTTGTTCAAGAGCGCGTTGACCCTGCTGATCCTGGGTGAGCCACAGATCACTCCACTCAAACGCCTGGCTGTTCGGCGTGTAAAGTGAAAGTAAAGGAGCTAATAACAACACCGGTAACACACCGCGACGGAAACAGAAAAACACAACCGGCAATAATAAAAAGACTAACCAGTGACCATTGTCATGCCAGGTATCAAACTCACGATCCACCGCACGATGTTCATCGGCTAGCGAGGTGGGCAATGCGAGCAGAGTTTCAATATCTTGCTTGTCATTGGTCAGGTCGCTGTAGCGTCCGCCGGATTGCTGCGCAAGGGAGCGCAGCTCGCTGCTGTTCAACTGGGTGGTGACAATGGCACGGCTGCTATCGCGCACAAAACCGCCGTTGTTGCCGGGAATCGGCGCGGGAGAATCACTGCCGACACCGAGGATAGATAAGCGAACATTATTATCGAGTTGTTGATTGATCGCGGACTGCGCATCACTCACAACACCATCGGTAATCAACAATAGATCGCCCCGCTGTAAACCCGCATCCTGCAACAGACGCAACGCAAGCGTAACGGCAGATTCAGTATTACTGCCGGGCAGGGGCATGATGTTGGGATGCAAGGAGGTCAACAAACTGTTGATGGTGGCGGTATCGTCAGTGAGCGGTGTCACTACATGGGATTCGCCGGCGTAAACAATCAACGCGGTCAGGCCATCTTTGCGTTCGCGCAGGATATCGGCGATCTTCAGACGTGCCCGAATCAGGCGCGAAGGTTTGATATCTTCAGTCAGCATTGATGGTGAAAGATCGAGGATTAACACCAGCGCGTTTTCATTTTTTTGCACCGGCATGGGCCGTTTTTCCCACGCCGGGCCAGCCATGGCCAGAGTGGCAATAATCCAGGCTGCGATAATCGCCCAGATATGCCAGCGATGCGCACGCGTAGTTTCGCCATCAATTAAAAATGGCAAGAGTTCCGGTGCGATAACCTGTTGCCACTGATGCGCGCCGCGTTTTTGTCGCCACAAGGCAATGCCCACTAAAATCGCGGGAATGAGCGCTAACAACCACAGCGGACGCAGCCAGTGAAATTGCGTGAGGATCATCTCCCAGGTGTTCATCGGGATACCTCCCCATTCGTTGTTGATGCATTATCCGGCGCATAGAAAGATGTTGCGCGTTGTTGCCACCAATTCGCCAGTGCCCACAATAAACTCAACACAAAAGCCACACCCAACGGCCAGTAAAATAGCGCTTGCACCGGGCGAAAGGTTTCTTCATCAAACTCAATAGGTTCCAGCTGGTCCAGTTGATGATGGATATTGCTCAATTCTTCGAGATTGCGCGCGCGGAAATATTGTCCGCCGGTTTGATCAGCGATTTCGCGCATAGTGTCTTCATCAAGGTCTTGCGAGGGATTGACACGGCGGGCGCCAAATAAACCGGGCACAATCATTTCGTCGGCGCCGAAACCGATGGTGTAGATCTTGATATTTTCTTTCAGTGCCAAGGCGGCGGCACGTTGCGGTGTCAGTTCTCCTGAAGTATTCGCGCCGTCGGTCAACAACACCAATACACGGCTTGCATCAGGGCGCGCCCGCAAGCGTTTTACTGCCAGGCCGATGGCATCGCCGATGGCCGTTTTCTCGCCGGCAAAGCCGATTTGGGCTTCCTGTAACAGTTGATTGACCGTATTGCGGTCGTAGGTGAGCGGTGCCTGTAAATACGCCTGGCTACCGAACAGGATCAGCCCCAGACGATCGCTTTTGCGCCGCTCCACAAAATCACCCACGACAATCTTGATCGCTTGCAGGCGATTGATGTTTTTACCCAGGTAGGTCATGTCTTCAATTTGCATACTGCCGGAAATATCCACTGCCATCAGCAGATCGCGCCCGCTGCCGGGCAGGCTCACCGGCTCGCCCACCCACTGCGGGTTGCTCGCAGCCAGCAGGCTGCATAACCAGATGAACCACAACAACACGATCTTCAGCGGGCCTTTGCGCGCATGCAGGCTGGTAGCATCTTGCAACGCGGCGGCACTGCGATAAAAAGGTACGCGCAACGCCGCTTCCTGGCGCTGCTGTGCCGGCAGCAGGCGCGCAAATAAAGGCAAAGGGAGCAGCAGTAATAACCAGGGCCATTGCAACTCAAGCATTGCGGGTCTCCTTATTACGAGGAGATTCGTTATCAGCGGGTTCGTTATCAATGACCGTTTCTGGTCGCGCGCGCGTTGGCAACAACGTTTTTTCTGAGGTTTTTCTGACCGGTGTTTTTTGCCATTGATTGCGATGTTTTTGCAGCCATACACTCACCAGTTGTTGCAATGAATCAGTATCCGCTTGTGGTTTAGTTTCATAGGGACCGGTTAACAGCGCGCGTCCGACACCGCTGCTGAAACCGCCGCGGGTTTCCGGGCATTGATCATCGAGCCAGCGCAGCCAGTCTTCACCTTTGAGGTTTGCCTGATAACTATTGCCGCAACCGCTTAACGCCGCGCGGCGCAAAATAATACTGAGTTGCTGTAAATACGTGGCGACTTGTTGATCCTGATTTACGGCCCCTGCTTTTACAGAGAGCGTGGCGCGCTGCAATTCGGCGAGCGCAGCGGCACGGTAGCGATTGCGTTGCCGATGACGACGAACCATCAGGAATGCGGTCATTGCGACCAGCACCAGCAGAATTAACAGCACCCACCAGCCCCAGGCTAGCGGCCAAAGGCCGACTGCTTCGGGCAAGTGAATATCTTTCAGTTGAGCAAGTGGGTCCATGTTTTCCATCGTGTCTAAAACCTAGCGGCGGCGCGGGCTATTTTTGCCGAAGCGCTCGCGCAGCAAATGTTGGATGTCGTCATTGGTGGCATAAGACAGCAGGGACAGATTCAGGCGCTGACAGCTACGGGTTAAGTCCTGTAAATGTTTTTGGTAATTCTCGTAGTAGGCCTGCTGGAATCGCCGCTCGTTAGCCGGAATACGGCAGCGGGACTGGCCATCGCTGATCGTCAAAATGGAATTGCTGGTCAGTTGTCGTTCGAGCGGATCAAACACATGCATCAGGGTGACGTCGGCATGCCGTGCCAGTTCAAACAATTGTTGCTCGCACGCCGCATCAAAATCGTGGAAATCGCTAACGATAACCAATGCGCAACCCGGTTTGGCAATGCGGCGGGTATCCGCGAGGATATCCACCAGTTTCACACTATCCGCGGGCGGGACAGGGGATTGCAGGCGGTGATTATAATCCTGAAGTTGATGCAACAGCTCCAGCATGGCGTGCTTGCTGCGGCGCGGACGGATATCCCGTTGCGTGTGATCACCAAATACCAAACCGCCTACGCGGTCACTGTTGCCTAACGCAGCCCACCCGAGTAACGCACAGATATGCGCGCACAACACGGATTTAAAGCAGCGCTGGCTGCCGAAGAACATGGTGGCGCGCTGGTCGGCCACCATAAACACAGGGCGCTCCCGTTCTTCACGGAAAATCTTGGTGTGCGGTACCTGAGTGCGCGCGGTGACGCGCCAGTCGATAGTGCGTATGTCATCGCCGGGTTGGTATAGCCGCACTTCTTCAAAGTCGATACCGCGCCCGCGAAAGCGCGTGCGTTCTCCGCCGGTTAGCAAGCTGCGCACCGGTCGCTTGGCGAAGAGCTTCAGATCCTGCGCAGCAAACCGCAGGCGCAGCAGTTGCGCGAGATCACTGTAGGCACCGGCGGGGTTGAGGTTGTCCAATAACGCGTTGCTCATGGGTTACGCCAGTGGAACAACGGCAATTAACTGGTCAATCGCCTGGTCACTGTTAACCCCGGTGGCTTCGGCCTCAAAGGTGAGAATCAGCCGATGACGCAGACAATCGTGAATGACCGCCTGTACATCATCGGGGCTGACAAAATCCTTGCCTTGCAGCCAGGCATAAGCGCGGGAGCAGCGATCGAGTGCGATAGTCGCGCGCGGGCTGGCGCCGTACTCGATCAGGTTGGCCAGGTCTTCGTTGTATTGCGCAGGGCGACGGGTGGCGTTAATCAACTGGACGATATATTCCTCAACCGTCGGCGCCATGTGCATCGCGAGGATTTCCTTGCGTGCCATACCAAGGGTGACCTGGCTGACAGTCGCCGGTACTTCCGGTGCGATAGCTGCGGCTTCATTGCGTGCCAGTTGCAGGATGCGACGCTCGGCATCAACACTGGGGTAATCCACCGTCACATGTAGCAGGAACCGGTCGAGTTGGGCTTCGGGTAGCGGGTAGGTACCTTCCTGCTCAATCGGGTTTTGGGTAGCCATCACCATAAACAGGGGCGGCAGCGGATAAGTCCGGCTACCCACGCTCACCTGGCGCTCGGCCATGGCCTCCAGCAGCGCGGACTGTACCTTGGCCGGGGCGCGGTTGATTTCATCAGCGAGGACCAGGTTGTGAAAAATGGGGCCAGCCTGGAATTCAAAGGTGCCGTGTTCGGGACGATAGATATCCGTGCCGGTCACGTCAGAAGGTAATAAGTCAGGTGTAAATTGAATGCGGTGAAAGTCACCTTCAATCGCTTGGGCCAGGGTTTTGATGGCTTTGGTCTTGGCTAGGCCGGGAGCTCCTTCCACCAGCAAGTGGCCGTCAGCCAGTAATGCTATCAACAGTCGTTGGTTCAGGTGTTCCTGGCCGATGATTTGATTGTTGAGCCAGGTGTAGAGCGTTTGGATCTGCTGATAAGCCTGCATGGATAGGGATCACCTTTTGCTGTGGTTTGTTACATTGAACAGGGATGTAATAAAAATTCCGGTCGATTCATGCGACGCTGGATAGACCTGTCATAGTGATGGCAGTTCCCGGATTTTTCAACGGCTTCGCTGGCTCTGCTCAGTTAATCTTCAACCCGCCCAATTATTCTTCAAATAGTTCAGCTAATCTTAAACACAGGGCTAGCGTGAGTTGGCGCAAATGCATTCGCGCAAAATTTAACGGGATTTTTGCGGTCCCATAACCCGTGGTTATTTTTTGAACTCACCGGGAGGTGTCTGTGGACAGACGATTAACCAATACGCAAGATTCCGGCACTTTTTTTCACGAGCTGCGCGAATACGCCGCGCAACAATTGTCACCGTCTGAAGAACAAGCGCTGTTTGCTTTTGCTGAACAGTTCTTTGATCGTTATCCCCTCGAAGAACTTGACGGTCGTCATCTCAGCGATATATTCGGCGCGGTGTTTCAGTATTGGCGATTTTTGCAGCAGTATGATCGAAAGGCGCCGAAGATTCGTGCGTTCAATCCCAATCTTGAAGAAGACGGTTGGGTTTGCCCGTATACCGTGTTGGTGGTCTTGCAGCGCGACATGCCATTCCTGGTCGACTCTATCCGCATTGAACTGAATCGCCGCAACATCGCCATTCACGCCATCAAAAGTACGGTTGTTGCCGTCGCGCGCGATGCACATCATCAATTACAGGCGCTCGCACATCGCTCTCGCGCAGAGGGCGAGGGTGAACTGGAAAAAGAAGCGCTGATTGTGTTGGAGATCAGCCTGCGCACGGAAGAACATACCTTGCACGATCTGGTGACCGGCATTGATTCCGTTCTGGCAGAAGTCGATGTGGTGGTGGCGGATTACCAGCCTTTGGTCGAACGCGCACTGGATGCTGGGGAAAATCTCAATCTGGCGCGTCATGCTGTTGTGGCAGCGCAAGTAGAAGAGAGTCAGGCTTTTCTGCGCTGGGTTGTGGATAACCATTTCACCTTCCTCGGTTACGCCGAATATGAATTTGGCGAAGAGGATGGCGTTAAATTGTTGCGTGAACGGGTGGATAAACGCTTGGGCGTCTTCAGTCTCAAAGGCAGTGCGCCTAACGTCAGCGACGTGCACCATTTCAACAGTGGCATGGCGCGCTTTCATTTAGCGCCCCAGGTGCTAACTTTTTCCAAATCGTCCGTGCGTTCCCGTGTGCATCGCCAGGCGTACTCGGATTACATTGTGGTGAAACGCTTTAACGCGGCCGGGGAAATTTGTGGCGAAGCGCGTTTTCTCGGGTTGTATACCTCAGCGGTTTACACTATGAGTCCGCGCCATATTCCATTGATCGATGCCAAGGTGGCGAAAGTATTTGAACGCAGTGAACTGGACCCTGACAGTCACGACGGCAAAGCCTTGCAGCAGATCCTCGATAATTTTCCGCGCGATGAATTATTTCTCAGCACCAGTGCCGAGTTATATGAGCTGGTCACTGGGGTTGCACGCATCAACGAGCGTTACATGGTACGCCTGTTTATGCGCAAGGATTTATTCGGCAAGTTTGTTACCTGCCTGGTATACATCCCGCGCGATGTCTTTACCACGCGCTTGCGATTGAAGATTCAGGCATTGATTGGCGAGGTACTGGGCTCACAGGAATGTGAATTTACCACCTGGTTTTCCGAATCCATCCTTGCGCGTGTGCACCTGGTGTTCAAGGTCGACCCCAATGAGGCATTGAATTACGACCAGCAGGAACTGCAAGCGCGCATTGTGGCTATAACGCGGTCTTGGGACGACGATTTACAGGATGCTTTGCTCGATGCGCATGGCGAAGAAAAAACCATGGAAGTACTGCAACAATACCGCGAAGCGTTTCCTTCTGCTTATCAGGAAACCTATGATTCCCGCACCGCCGTACACGACATTGACTCTATTGCTGAGTTGCGTGATGTTCGCGATATTGCCATGAGTTTTTACCAACCGGCAGGTGCGGAAGATCATGTTTTACGTTTCAAGATATTCCACCTGAATACGACCCTGGAACTGTCTGATGTGATTCCCATCCTGGAACATATGGGGTTGCGGGTTATTACGGAAAATCCCTACGAAATTCGGCGCCGGGATGGTTCAAGAGTATGGCTGCACGACTTTACCTTGTCCCATAATTTATCCGAAGCAGTTGACGTTCACGCTGTCAGGAAAAATTTTCAGGAAGCCTTTGAAGCTATTTGGCACAAACGTACCGACAATGATGTATTTAATCGCCTGATTTTGAGCGGGCGGCTCAATTGGCGTGAAGTGATGTTGTTTCGCGCCTACGCCAGTTATATGCGTCAAACACTGTTTAATTTTACCGAAAGCTATATCGCGACTACCTTGGTCAATCAGATAGCTATTACGCGCAATTTAATTGCCTTGTTCAAAGCTAAATTTGATCCGCGCCTTAACGAG
>CAMPIG010000014.1 GCA_946886255.1 uncultured Cellvibrio sp.
TTTCACGACTGGGCGTATTGCCAGGGCCGCTCGCTTCGTAGGGGCCAGCCACGTTAATCTCCAGCACATCGCGGGGAAAGTTTTTCTGCGCGAAGCGCGGCGACATGTAATACGACGGCACGCTGGTACTGCCCACGCGCGCACCGTCGACAATAAAATCCAATTTCAGCGGTGTTGGAGGTTCTGTGGGCAGCGGCACTTCATCGGTGGTGTTATGCAGGGTTTGCACACTTTCATCCAACATCAATTGTTTGCGAAAGGTAATGCCCACGGTGTGCGAACCGGCGGTTAAGGGCACGCCCAAACTCACGCGATTTTCTTCCAGGCGATCCACTTCGTTGTTGGTGTTGGAATTTAAATAGCCATTGATTTCGTACACGCCATCGTGGGGCGCATAGTATTTAAAGGCACCGCCGCCCCGGGAATTGAGCGGCAAATCATGGCTCATCCGCTCATCGTAAGAGGGAATGCCCTGATTCAGGATGGAGCCATCTTTGGGCAACATATAGGTCGTGGTAAAAGGTTGATCCGCGCCGAGCCCCACGGCCAGGCGACTCACCTTACCCGCGACGGCAATATAACGATCCATCAAAGTTGGAGACACCGACAACACATCGGCAATATTGTCAAAACCGTAGCCGGTATCGTCGGTCGGCAAGGATTCACTGATGTTCACATCGAGGTTCAATAAATCGCGCACCGCATTGCTGTACTCAGTGCGATTCAACCGGCGCAAGGTCGCGCGGCCAGGGTTGGGATGCGCCGCCGCATAACCATCCAATGACCCTTCGAGCCAACTCACAAAACTCTTTAATTCTTCATCACCCGGCTTGGGCCGACTCGGCGGCGGCATCTCGCCGCGCTCGGTCACGCGCAGAATACTTTCCCATTCCGCCAAACCTTTGCCCTGGCTAATATCCGCAATATTCACCATCGACAAGGACCAGTTTCCGGACATGCGTTCGTCGTTATGGCATCGCGCACAATGCTTATCCAGAAACGCTTCAGGGTCATAGCTGCCGTGACCATCCGGATTGGCCACCGCGACATCACACATCAGCGCGCCTAACACAAACAGCACTTTCCGGATTCTTACCGCCATCATAGGATTTCTTTCAGCTGGACAAAGTTGACCCGCATAGCACGAGCGTTTGGAGGTAACGTTTCGAGGCAAACAGGTGCGACAAACGAACACTGGCGTGAAAAAGCAAGAAGCAGTCCAATTACATGACCATATGGTCAGAATTTAACTGAAATAGAATTTTGTCTTTTAAATACAGTGAGTTATAGCGGCAGGTTTCCTATCCCAGAAAACAGAAAACTGAAGAAGCGGTGAAATGAAAGCACATAAATGCACAAGCCGGTAGCCAATTACTACAGGTGCCGAACCAAAACTGGGCAAGGTGAAAGGCTACCTGGAGGCAGCCTGATGTTTTAACTCAATCCACACCGGCGCATGGTCGCTGGTCTTTTCCCAACCGCGTACGTGCTTATCCACCCCGCAACTGCGCAGGCTTTTTTTCAAAGCCGGATTTAACAGGAAGTGATCGATCCGCAAGCCTGCATTGCGCCCGTAAGCGTTGCGAAAATAATCCCAAAAGGTATAAATCACTTCATCCGGATGAAGCGCGCGAACGGCATCCGTCCACCCCTGGGCCAGTATAGTATTGAACACTTCGCGCACCTCCGGCCGGAACAACGCATCATCCAGCCAGCGCTCCGGCTTATACACATCCAGGTCCGTCGGAATCACATTGTAATCTCCCACCAACACCACCGGCGCATCGGCCTTGACCAACTCCGCCGCATGGGCCGTTAACCGCTCAAGCCACTTTAATTTGTAATCAAACTTCGGCCCCGGCGCCGGGTTGCCATTCGGCAAATACAAACACCCCACCACAATGCCCTGCACCGCTGCTTCAATGTAACGGCTGTGCACATCCTCCGCATCCCCCGGCAGCGCACGGCGAACCTCCACCGGCTCACCAACGCGCGACAAAATGGCCACCCCATTCCAACTTTTTTGCCCGTGCCAGATGGCCGCATAACCCTCATCGCGAATCGCCTGCTCAGGAAATTTTTCTTGCGGGGCTTTTAATTCCTGTAAGCAGACGATATCGGGTTGTGATTCTTCCAGCCAGCGAAGCAGGACTGGCAGGTGACCATTTACGCCGTTGATGTTGTAGGTTGCGATTTTCATAGGGCCTCGCAATGGTAGATTTTGAGATATCAGGTAGAGCGTTGTTATTGTAAAAAATATTATCTGGCGGTGTCGCGCCTCGGAAAGCCGTGTAATCTCGTGTAATTGTAATTTTAAATTAGGATCTGACCAATAAGTGCCGAACAATCAATTGCTAACTGATCTTAAAAACGTCCACCCTTCTGACACCAAAATCATCCACTAGTTTAAATATAAACCACAGTTGCAATAATGTGCTTCTGGATTGCCTTTAAATAAACCAGAAAAATATGTAACCAGCCATTTCTCCCCTCATGCTCCGGCATTAAAAATTATTTCTTGACGGTGCAGAAATCTTACGAAACATCAAAGAGAGAATTTAAACAACTAATTTATCTTAAAATTTTTTGAATGAACCGTGAATTAAGATTTAACTGATGCAGAATCATTTTTCTCCAGTATCTACAATTTTATTCCACAAAAAATCTGTTCATCTGTTCCTGTAAAAGCACCTAATAAAACGGTTTAATCTTTCGATCTCGTTAATAACTTGAGTTTTCCAACTCCTCTACTTTAACAAAATGGCGTATTTTTCTACTTTTCGATAAAGATGCTCATTGCTGCGCAATGAGAACACATAACTACTTAAGTCCAGTTCCCTAGTTACTGTAACGCTGAGACACCTGCCAGAAATAATAAATTCATACTTTTTTGTCGCATATCTACGCTCCGTTGTTGACAAGCAAAGAGAAGATGATCAATATCTCGCCCATAAAGTACAGACAGGTCTGTATATTTTTGAAGGTAATCAAAACCACGCATTTTCAAGGAGAAAAAATGAAACCTTTCTTTATATTTTCAAATGAGCAGAAACATGCGTTGTTCACAGCTTTAAGTTCGGTAAAAGCCAACCCGTACAAAGAGCATCAAAGATTTCTCAACGAAGTGGAAGGTTTAATCGAGTCAAGTCAACATATAGAGCTGATCTCATCAGTCTGTGAAAAAATTAAGTTTGAAAGGGATAATGGCGTTTCCGAGGCTCACGTTTTAAGAAACTGCCCCATCGATACGGAGGTACCGAAGTTAAATAACGACGACCCTTTGAACGATAAATATCTAAAAAAATCTACTTTTTTAGGTGAGGCATTCTTGGCTTTAATATCAAAGCTACTAGATAACCCATTGCTTTCGTATGAGACGCGACATAACGGTGATTTTTTCACAGACGTGATAGCTAATAATAAATATTCTGGAAAACTCACAGGTTTTAGTGATGGGGAACTTGTATTTCACAACGATAGGACGGCTCATCCAGTTAGAGCTGATTTCATTTACTTGCTTGGGTTAAGTTGTCCCACCGACGATTTGATTTATACGAGCTATATATCTGGCAACAACTTATTGCAGCATATTTCAAAAGAACACAGCGAAATACTAAGAAAACCATATTTTTTAACGAAGTACGACGTGTACTCGAAGGATAACAATGATGCATTAGACGCATCTACACCGCACGCTATCCTTGATTCCAATAACTGTATCAGATATCTCGACACTTTAACTGGAACAAGTGGCGGTGCACCAGAAGAGGCTAAAGACGCGCTTATAGCTTTCAAAAATGCAGTTTCGTTGGTAGCAAAAACCCGACATAGAATACTAACCGGCGATCTCTTGATGTTCTCAAACCAGCGGGGGTTACACAATAGAGAAAAGATAGATGTCCAATCCGAAGATGCCTCAAAATCAAGGTGGCTTCTGAAAACATACACATTTCGCAGTGCCGAGACTGCAAAAACTTTTCAAGATAAGTGGGTCAATGGAATCTATGGCCGCGTGAGCGACTAAACAAGAGGAAAAGAAAGTGACGGCATCTTCGCGGCTACGAGCAGTACAACTATCGCCAACCTATGCAGTTCTGGATGAAGTGACGAGACTTAGGAATGAAGGCCAAACAATTTTAGACCTTGGCGGTGGCGAGCCAGATTTTGATACCCCAGAACATATAAAAGCAGCAGGAATCGAAGCAATAAATAGTGGTACTACGCATTACACTCCCAGCAGAGGAGCAAATGGGCTTCTTGAGGCTATTTCCGAAAAGTTACTGCATGACAACAGAATCATGGTATCTCCCGATAGCCAGATCATCGTAACGCCATCAGCGAAACATGCTTTGTTTATTAGCATCTTCTCCATAATTGATCCCGGCGATGAAGTGATAATTTTAACTCCTAGCTGGTCGAGTTACAAAGAGATGGTGAAAATCGCAGGCGGAATTCCCATAGAGGTTCCAATTTCAGTTGCGCCGAATACCCTGATATCCATAGAAGACATAACGCCAAACATATCATTAAAAACGAAAGCGATAATCATCAATTCCCCTAACAACCCTACGGGTAAAATTTTTAATGAAAAGGAATGCCGCGAAATTCTGGCGCTATCTGCAAAGCATGACCTAAAAATCATCTGCGACGAAATATACGAAAAAATTAATTACGGAGGCTCCCAACACTTTAGTATCGGGTCACTTCGTGAAGCGGAGGAAAGAACGCTTACGATTAACGGCTTTTCAAAAGGATATGCAATGACCGGGTGGAGATTGGGATACGTTGCTGGACCACAAGCTCTTATAGGTGAATTATTAAAGTTGCAGCAACATAGCGTTGGTTGTGCCAGCTCGTTTACGCAGCAAGGGGCAATCCATGCGTTAATAGGAGACCAATCACCGATCGATACGATGGTTGCGGAGTATAAGCGGCGACGTGATCTTGTCATTGAGAGGTTGAACTCAATACCTGGAATTGTCTGCGAAACTCCTGCTGGGTCGTTTTATGCGTTTGCCAACATATCTTCGCTTGGTATCACGGATGAGGAATTTTGTCTCGGAATACTTAAGGAAACAGGAATTGCTGCAACTCCGGGGTCAGCTTTCGGCAATCACTTCGGTGGATACGTTCGTTTCTCCTTCTCGGGATCGTATCAGGTACTTAATGATGCGATGGAAAAGCTGAGCAATTTTATTCATTCGAAGCTTCTGAAGAGCTAAAGATAAGGAATGAACATGTTAAGTGATAGCATGAATAGCTCTGCTAAAGAGAGTCGTAGTGTCGCAATTATCGGATCAGGCCCCAGAGGACTAGCTGTTTTGGAGAGGATTGCCGCCAGGCTAATCAATGAGCCTTTGAAGCGCGCACTTAAAATTATCCTCATTGACTCTGGGCATGTAGGCACGGGAAGAATTTGGCGAACAAGCCAGCCAGATTGGTTTGTAATGAATACTGTTGCCGATGAGGTTTCTGCATTTTCTGGGCCGTTGGATGGGGAAACAATTCGTCCTGGTGCCGGGCCGTCTCTGGCTGAATGGTGGAAGAATTATGATCGGGGGTATCCAGGGGAAAATAGCTACGCTCCTCGGGCTCTTTATGGTCTGTACATGGAATATGTACTCACTACCATCGAGAAATTCCTTCCCGCTAATGTGACTCTTATAAAATTGAACTCAGAAGTTACTGACCTATTAATCGATAATGGGGCATGTCATCTAGACTTGAGGGACGGCGATAGCATAGTGGTTGATAAGGTAGTCCTCACGACAGGTCATTCCACAAATAGCCCCTGTTCATTTGAGCGAGATTTAATTTCATTTTCGATTGAACACAATCTGAGATATATTAAATCCGACTCTGCGGCAGATATGCCGCTGGACGAACTGGGCTCTTCGAACGATATCTATATCATTGGTCAAGGGTTATCTTTTTTTGACGTCATATCTTCGTTAACCGAAGGGCGCGGGGGAAAATTTGTAGAATCTGAGGGCGGTAATTTGGCCTATCGCCGTAGCGGAAAAGAGCCAATGATATTCTCGGGGTCCAGAAGCGGCATGATTATTCCCGGAAGAGGCAGAAACCAAAAGCATGCAAACTACAGATATCGGCCATTAATATTTACAAATGATAAGGTGCGCTCGCTTTGTCGAAGTAAGCCGATTTCATTTCTTGAGGACGTATTTCCGCTAATCTCAGCAGAAGTAAATTTCATTTTCTATAAAACCCTAATCAAGAATAAGTGTGGGCTTAAGCTTGCGAAAGCCTTCGATAAGCAAGTGTCCCAACAAGCCGCAAAAAAACTGCGTGCTTACGATTTGCATCAGCTGGCGAGAGGCTATATAGCCAATCCGCCAGATCCGGTAGATCTTGATGAAGTCTCTAGACCGTTCCAGAACCGATTATTTGAGTCTTCTTCCGATTTTCAGGAAGAATTAATATCGGTGCTGAAAAAAGACATCGCACATTCAATAGAAGGTAATGTTGATTCTCCTCTTAAAGCTGCTTTAGATGTTATAAGAGATTCTAGAGGGTTAATAAGAGATCTCGTAGATTTTGGTGGTCTTACACCTAAGTCTCATAAGGCGGAATTTATAGAGTGGTATGTTCCAAGAAGCGCGTTCTTATCTGCAGGGCCTCCTCTTTATCGAATTCGACAAACTATCGCGTTAATTAATTCTGGCGTTTTGAAGATCATCGGCCCTGGTGCTTTGCTCGAGAGAGGCACCAGCACCAATAAATTTCACGTCTACTCACCTGTAGTTAAGGATTCATCACAGCATGTGGATACAATTATAGATGCTAGAGTCCCGGTCATGGATCTATTGAATGATGAAAGTCCCTTAACGCAGAATTTGGTAAAGCGAGGCTACTGGACACCCTTCAAAAACATCTATGTGGAAGATACATACCAAACAGGTGGCGTAGATGTTACCAGAGCTCCCTTTCACCCTATCGATAGATCAGGAGCTGCTGTTAAAGAGCTCTATGTATTGGGGATTCCTTCAGAACATACTCGCTGGTTTATGCAGGCCGGCAGTAGCAGGCCCGGGTTTTGGACTGACTTCTTTGTAGATGCTGACGCTATAGCCGCGGACCTATTGAAGCTGCCAGTAATCACAAGTGAACAGCCACCCGACAAACAAGCCCTGGAATGTAGCTAATTGGAGAAAGTTATGATCAGAGTTGGAATAAATGGTTTCGGTAGAATCGGAAGGTGTTTCTTTAAAAACGTACTCGCAAATCGACCAAACATAAGCGTAGTTGCAATAAATGATATTAGTGAGGCTAATATTCTAGCTCAGCTGCTGCGATTTGATACAACGTACGGGAGGCTATCTGCATCGATCGAGGCCGATGGAAGGAATCTGGTGGTAAATAATCGGACCATTCCCGTCTATTCGCAAAAAAATCCCATTGATATACCTTGGGGAGAAAACGATGTGGATATAGTCATTGAGTCAACCGGAAGATTTACCGATGCTATAAAGGCCAGAGATCATCGTACCGCTGGAGCGAGAAAGGTAATTATATCTGCTCCAAGTGATAATGCGGATTTAACTATTGTGTGTGGCGTCAATCAGGACTCATACGATCCTGCGATTCATCATGTAGTGTCTAATGCTTCATGTACAACCAACTGTCTTGCGCCAATGCTCGACGTGGCTCATAAATCATTCGGAGTCTTAGCTGGCCACATGGTAACGGCCCATGCATTTACTCAAGATCAAAATCTCCAAGATGGGCCACATAAAGATATGAGGAGAGCGAGAAGCGCTTTTCAGAATATCATTCCCACAAGTACAGGAGCAGCGAAAGCAATCGGCGACGTAATTCCTGGCCTGGCAGGAAAAATTAACGGATACGCACTTCGGGTTCCTGTCATCACGGGTTCTGTTATTGATTTAACGGTAAATTTACGAAGCAATACTTCCGTCGATGAGATAAATGAATGTTTTAGAAAGTACGAAAATCAACAGGGCTGGTCGATCATAGACTATTCGTCCGATAATCTTGTATCAAGTGACATAATTGGATCTGAATTTTCTTGCGTATTCGACTCCCTGTTGACCAAGGTTACAGGTGGGAACATGGCAACTCTGGTGGGCTGGTATGACAATGAGTGGGGTTTTTCTAGTAGATTGGCAGATGTATCTTGCTTGATGATGGAGAGAGGCTGAAGATGAAAAACTCAGCGCTATTAGTTTTAGACGTGATAAATGACATAACCCATAAAGACGGAGCGTATGCAAGAGAGGGATATTACAATCAAGTCACGAGTAAAAGCTTAATATTGAATATAAACAAAGTTATTGATCGGGCAAGAGTCGAGAAAATTCCTGTGATCTTTGTGAAAATTGGATATTCTGAAAAATATTATGAGTGTCCTACCCGATCCAAGCTTCTGGAAGTTGCAAAAAAGGAAAGACGTCTACTGTTAAACACTTGGGCAACAGAATTTCATGCTGAGCTGAATCGAAACGCCGACGACATAACTATTACGAAGAATAGGATCAGCCCATTTTATGGCACTAATCTAGATCTAATCCTAGCACGGCAGAACATTAAGACCCTTATCCTTACGGGCGTATCTACCGAATTCGTTGTTCTCTCGGCGGCACGAGAGGCGCATGATAGGGATTATGGAGTGCTTGTCATTGAAGACGCTGTTGTTGCGATAGATGATGAAGCACATCAGGCCGCAATTAACACTATCAGGAAAACAGCCGACCTTACATCAACAAACGCTCTATAAGGAATCCTCTATGAACAATCCAGGACAACCTACATCGGTGAACATAACAAGCATTCTCGACAACTCCGCAAATATAAACTGGGAGCAGCATAACGCTCTTGGTCGATCTGGGGCGGAAATATCAAGGCTGTATCGCGAAGAGAATTCGGGTCAGCAGGTAGCGTTGATAAGATGCGTGCCAGGAGCAATGGCCGAAAAACATGTTCACACGGGGCATGAAACATTTGTAATTCTTGAAGGCGATTTCCAGGATGAATCGGGAGTTTTCAAAAAAGGAGATATAGTTGTTTATCCGCCGAACTCCTCTCATAGCTGGAGATCGAACACCGGCGCAATTATTTTGGCGGTATGGGGTGGACGAGTTACTGCATCGGTATAGCTTGATCAGGGGATAAAATATGGAAGATGTAGTGATTAATGGCAGAGTGCTATTTCTAGCATCCGATTATGTAAAAATCGTATGCCAGACTTCTGTAAAAGACATCAGTCTAAGCAGGGCATTGCCTCTCCGAGATGATATTTCGACGGATGAGATAACACCAATGCGAGCACTCGCGTTCTTCGATCAACGGATAGGATCGTACGTGTATACTGGATTGTCAGCTTCTGGGCTATTTCCTATACGAGAAAACGCTATAATAGAATCGAATTTTTCCGTGGTAGTAGCAGGTAAAAGATACGGTAAAGGTTCATCAAGAGAGCATAGTCCTCTTGCTGAAAAACACGCAGGAATAAAAATTGTAATAGCCGAAAGCTTTGAAAGAATATATAGACAAAATGCCGATAACATTGGACTGTTAACTTCTACAGACTTTCTTTTGCTTGACAAGATCGCGCGGCGTGAACCGATTGCGATGCAAGAATTCACGAAAGATAGGGACCCCTTTACTGCCAGTGTCATAGCGTCTGGCGGCTTACTAAATTATTTTTTAATCAATTTCAAAAGAAATGATTTTATCAAGAATGATATAAATATAGCGCGCTCCAAGAAACCATTGACGATTTATGAAAAGATAGTCAACAGACATATGGTTAATTCTTACGGCGCAGATAATTCTGATATTCAGGGCTCTTTCGTGAGGCCAGATTTCAGGTTTTTTCACGAATACTATACTGGAATGATAGCCGATTTGCTTTTTGGTAACGTTCAGCGTCCAACTTCCGTTTTTGATCCTTCCTCAATTATAGCGTTCGAAGATCACTTATCTTATATGCATAAAAGCGAAATGCATCTAAAAAATAACTTGATCAATGATCTTAATAATCTAACCTCCATACATAGGAGGTTTGTGGAGCGATTTGACTTGCAGAGCCACGGGGCTCTAGATTCAGGCGAGGGCTCAGAAGGTATATCCCATTCCTTGATGCTGGAGCGCTATACCTTGCCCGGACAGCTAATAATAGGTACGGATTCCCATACACCTCATAGCGGAGCCATTGGAGCTGTAGCCTTCGGTGTTGGTTCTACTGCAATGGCTAGTAGTTTAATTACAGGCATTACAAAGATAGGAACGTACGATTGTATCAAGATATGTCTGTTTGGGCAGTTGCAAAATGGTGTTACAGCCAAAGACCTGATTTTGACCTTGCTCGCGCGCGAAGACGTGCGAGCGGGAGTAGCAGTTGGAAAAGTTATTGAGTACGTAGGTCCTGCTATTTCAATGCTATCCATTGATGAGCGTGCCACGCTAACGAATATGACTGCTGAACTTGGTGGGTTTACTGGAATCATTGCTCCAGATGAAAAAGCTAAGGAATTTATTCGTGACCAACGAGGTTATTCCATCGAAATCGAAGAATGGATGCACAGCGACCCTGATGCTGTATACGCTTACGAAATCCACCTTGATTGTTCTAATATTTCTCCTATGTTGGCAATGCCGGGAGACCCAGGAAATGGAGTCTGCATAAAGGACCTTACCCAAGAAATACATATAGATATTGCTTATGGTGGCTCCTGCACAGCAGGAAAACGAGACGATTTCAATCAATATTATTCAGTTCTGGCCTGGGCACTAAAGAACAATCTGCACGTACATCGAAAGGTCCGGTTGTTTCTTCAATTCAGTACGCTGGATGTTAAAAAGTACTGTGAGGAGAAAGGCTATATCGACGTTTTTAGAGCGGCCGGTGCGGAGCTGCTAATGCCTGCTTGTGGCTCATGCGCGAACTGCGGCCCCGGCGCCTCGACCAATGACAAACAAATCACAATAAGTGCGATTAACCGGAACTTCCCTGGACGCTCTGGCCCTGGACAAGTCTGGCTGGCTAGTCCGTTTACTGTGGCAGCTAGTGCCATTGCAGGGAAGATTGTTTCATTCAATGAACTAGAACAAATGAAGCACGAGGCACTATTGGCAATAGCCAACGAAATACAATCCACAACGATATGAAGGACAAGCTGTTATGAAAGAGGAACGCTCAAATCGTAGACACCGATGGAAAGTTCTGGGGACCGGAGTTCTTGCGAACGCAGTTTTTTCTGCTGCGTTTCAAGGCTTACCCACTACTGCCATATTTATGCGAACAGGTTATGAAATCTCTACGGGCGAGGTCGGCGTAATTATAGGTTTGATGGGGCTTGGTATTGCGATCAGTGAATTACCTTGGGGAATTTTGACTGATAGGTGGGGTGATCGGCTGGTACTACTGATGGGATTGGCTGGCATTTTGACCACCTTCTTAATTTTATCCGCTTTCCTTACACCAGACGGGAAGACTATACCAAGCTACACTCTTGTCGGGATAAGTATGTTTTTTCTAGGAGCTTTAGGAGGAAGCATAAATGGCTCAAGCGGAAGGGCAATTTCCTTCTGGTTTGATGATAAAGAACGAGGGCTCGCCATGAGTATCAGACAAACCGCGGTGCCTCTCGGCGGCGGGTTGGGCGCAATTTTCCTGCCAGTCCTTGCAACAAAATATGGATTCGCTGAGGTATTTGGAGCGCTCGCTGCTGGCGCTGGCGCTGCTTTATATCTTGCCTGGTTGTGGGTATATGATCCAGCTGTATCTCTCAACCCGGCGAGGATTGATACTAAGAATAAAAATGTTATACGGTTAGAAAACCCTCTCAAAGATCTTCAAACATGGAAAATAGCTGTTGCTATAGGGGTGTTATGCGGACCGCAATTCGCCATCCTGACGTTTGGGTCCATATTTTTTCACGACGTCTTCGGGGCTGGAATCATGTTCATTGGTATCGCGTTCATGATAATCCAGATCGGAGCCATAGTATCTCGAATCTGGAGTGGAATGTGGACAGACAAACACGGAAATCGAAAGCAGTATTTACGTTATTGCAGTTTTATAAGCGCATCATTGTTCTGCGTCACTGCCATCATCTGCGCCATTTCCGAAAGCGCGCATTATAATGCAAACGATATTTTAATTTATATGGCCCCTTGCTTTGTTATTACAGGGATTGTGGTTTCAGCATGGCATGGGGTCGCGTTTGCTGAACTAATCTCCGTATCTGGGAAGCAAAAATCTGGCACTGCACTAGGGATGGCGAACTCATGTGTTTTTGCTTTTTATTTTATTGTTCCAAGTTCAATTCCTCTCATCCTCAGTGCTTCTTCATGGTCGATTGTCTGGTTTGTTTCTGCATTATTATGCATCGTTGCAGTGCTGTTGCTGCCACGCTACTCCCCTATAGAAAACAGACTATGCGAGCAAACATGATCCCAGATAGTTATTCCTTTCCTTGTTTAATTAAGGTTTCAACATATTTCCATGAGGATTCAACTTGTGCATGAACCTCTTTTGATTTACCCAAGATATTAGCATTTACCGTTAAACCATCCAGAAGTATTAGAATATGATATGAAAGCTCTTCCGAATATACGCCCAAGTCACGAAGAATATCAGCGATAGTATTTAAGAGCCACAGCTTATGAGCTTTACTTATCTCTCTAATTTTTTTGTTATCAGTAACGCTGAATTCTTCGGATGCTTTTATAAACATGCAGCTGTTGAAGTCCTTCTGCTTCATCCAATTTTCATACCAAGTGAATATGGCATACAATCGCTTTCGAGGTGTGGTGGCGGAATTAATGCTTTCAAGAATTTTTTCTCGTATGAGCTGATCTCTATTTTCCAACACTTTTTCAATAAGCTCCTCTTTAGAAATGAAATATTTATAGAATGTCATTTTGGCTACATTTGACTCAGCGATAATTCTATCTATCCCGATGACATGGTAGCCTCTCTCGGAAAATAATTTAGTTGCTGTAGCTAATATTGCATTTTCTTTTACACTTCTCATTTTTTAAACCCTAAATAGAAATAATTTTGTAATAATATTATGCTGCTATTATACAGAAGAGTCTGTATATTGTATTCTTTCACATTCTTTTTTACGGCATAAAGCAGGGAAAATTTATGGCCACTTATTATACCAACCCGAGAAAGCACGTGGTGCATGAACTGGAGCGCGTAACTTCCGCAGAAATATGGGTCGAAAATGGAAAATTCATTGATAACCTAAAAAAGAGGATTTTGGCGCACCCATTATTCAAATCTCCCGCATTAAAGATGCTCAATGAAGGCAAAGCTGATCTTTCGACTGTCAAAACAATTCATCTGGATTATCGATTCGCGATCGTAAAGATTTTCACAGATGCATTGCTGATGGCTCAGTTCCTGGCGCGGGATATTGAGCACTGGCTACCACCATCAAGTAAGATCGGACCTCGCTTTCTCTTGACGCTTAATTTACTCGATGAAATTGGATTTTCACCGAATCGAGCAGATAGCCATTATTACTGTGGAAATATTAGAAGAGCCCACTATCCCCTATACGAAGATGTGCTGGATCAGTTGGGAGTTTCAGTTGACGAGAGAGAGAAGCACAAGGCAAGCCAGCATGCAATCAAGCTCAAAACAAAACTGGAAGACACGTATACGGATTATTTGAGCTTGGTAGCGCTGCTAGCGATAGCGGAACAGCAAGTTATAGTTTTTAGTCCTGCCTTGAAACGATCGTTAGTCCAACTAGGTCTGGATGTTTCCACAGGATACTATTATGTTCATGGAACGTCCACAGACGAGTCGCTATCTGCTGCGGATGATGACCATGAGAATGACCTCTGGTTACTCCTTCAACAAGCAATGCGTCAGGATGAGATGCCTAGAATTGAGGAGATGTGCCTCTCATATTGTGATCTGTGGATGGAATTTTGGCGTCATCATGCGCCCAAGGAAGAGTTAGGCTCATCTGAAAGGTCGGAAAAGTGCTATTAGGTGCGACAGCCACAACCAATGCGTAACTGGTGGAATGAATGCCCTCCCCTTCGGTTCTTGACTAAGGAAAATGATTTAAGGAGACCGCAGCATAGAGGATTCTTTTAAACAAGCCTATGAAACGCAACAAAGCAATCTACAGGTGCAAGATGAAGGACAGGTAATGCGAATTCTACCTGACAATAACGATGGCTCCAGGCACTAGAGATTTTTCTTGCGCTTGGGTAGCGGTCAAACGCTGTTGGTTGCCCATAATATTGATCTGGCGCCGAGGGTTTCCGCTATCGCGGTGGGTGACGCTGTTAAGTTTTATGGCGAATATGAATGGAATAACAAAGGCGGCGTTATGCATTGGACACATCGCGACCCCAGGAATAAACACGCGCATGGCTGGTTGATGCATAAAGGCACAAAGTACGAATAAATTACCGCTGATGCTGCAATAAACAACCAACGAATCTCATGTCATAACCCTGTCACGCTTCCCCCCGATACTTCAAGGCTTTGATTATTTTTGGGGAATGCTCACATGCCTGATGTATCCAGAAGGGGTTTTATTCGTGCCGGGCTGTTCGGTCTTGGCGGTATTTATGTGACCTCCGTGCTGACGGGCTGCGGCGGTGATGACGATGGCAATAAGTTGGGGATGGGGCGTTTTGCCCATGGTGTGGCGTCGGGCGATCCGCTGTCGGACAGCGTGGTGTTGTGGACGCGGGTCACCCCTGCCGATACCAGTGCGGAATCGGTAAGAGTCAGCTGGGAAATCTCCGATGCTGAACTTAATGTGATTGCCAAGGGCGCGGGCGATGCGCATATCTCCCGCGACTTCACCATCAAGGTAGATGTGCGCGGTCTGCGTGCGGATACCCACTATCACTACCAGTTTAAAACGGCTGATAGCGTCTCGACGCTTGGTCGCACCCGCACCTTGCCGGACAACAGCAGCGATAGCCTGACGCTGGCGGTGTTGTCTTGTTCCAATTACCCCGCCGGTTTTTTTCACGTTTACAACGCGGTTGCTGAAAAGAATGTGGATTTAATTCTGCACCTGGGCGATTACATTTATGAATACGGCCGCGATGGTTATGCCTCTGAGTTGACTGAGCAGATGGGTCGCTTGTCGGAGCCTGCGCAGGAAATTCTGAGCCTGGACGATTACCGCGCGCGTTATGCGCAATATCGCAGCGATCCGGATCTGCAAAAAGCGCACGCGGCTGCGCCGTTTTTGGTAGTGTGGGATGACCATGAAATTGCCAACGACACCTACATTGACGGAGCGGAAAATCATAATGAAGGCGAAGGTGATTTTAATGATCGCAAACTCGCCGCCATGCGCGCTTATTTTGAGTGGTTGCCGATTCGCCCGAATAGCACCACCGGTGATAGCGAAGCGCTGGCGATGCCGTCCAGCATCTATCGTCAATTTCAGTGGGGTAATCTGGTTAACCTGCTGATGCTCGACACGCGCAACGAAGCCCGCGCGAAACCGCTATCGCTGACTGATTACGTTGACACAGCAACCGGCACCTTTGATTTTGAAGCTTTGTTTACAGACATCAATGATCCCACGCGCGAGTTGCTTGGTGCGCGCCAGCGCGATTGGTTAAGTGCTGCGTTGGGCACGTCCAGTGCAACCTGGCAGCTGCTCGGCCAGCAGGTGTTGATGGGCCGCATGAATTTGCCGTTTGCCATTGCTTCACAACAAATGAGCATTCCCGATTACGCCGAGCTTGGCGCGCTGGCTTTATTGGCTGCGCGCGCGCAACAGAACGACCCGACGTTAACCACTGACGAACTCGCTTATCTGCAAGCCAACCAAGCGCGTTTAACGCCGCAAGTTTTGGCGTTGTTACAAGCACCCAATATTCCCTACAACCTGGATGCCTGGGATGGCTACGGCCATGCGCGCGAACAAGTGCTGAGCATGGCGCGCGAGGCAAATGCCCGGCTGGTGGTGTTGGCTGGCGATACACACAACGCCTGGGCCAGTGAATTGGCCGATGCCGATGGCAATGCTGTCGGCGTCGAGCTGGCGACTTCCTCGGTCAGCTCGCCGGGGCTGGAGGAATATCTCAGCATTCCGGAAGCGGCTTACGCGCAAACCGAAGCGGGTATCATCAATCTGGTCGATGGCCTGAAGTATCTCAATGCCGGTGATCGCGGTTTTCTCACGCTGGATATCAACCACGAGCGCATTGTGGCTGATTGGGAGTTTGTGTCGTCCGTCAAGGAAAGTGATTACGTGATGCTGGACGGTCGTGCCATGCGTATGGTGGTGCAGGCCGATAACAGCACGACGTTGACTTATGCAGATGCTGATGAGGTGGCTTCTCGTAACGTTGCTTAACTGGCGGTAGCTATACCCTCGGTTCCTGTGTCAACCGAGGGTGATTCGTAACAATCGTTGACATAGTTTCGAGGATCACGCCCGCCAATATTAGCGATGGCCTGACATTAGCTATGGTTTTTATTATCCGAAGATATTTCATAAAACTAAATATCAATATCGGCTATCAATGCCGCATGATCACTTGCGGCTTCTTGTAACCGGGTAATTTCAGGTATGTGTGGAAACAACGTTCCATTTTTTCCACCCCAAACGCCTCTTCGTTCGATTGCACCAAAATTTACCCGCTCATACAAAGCAGGAGAAAGCATTAGGTAATCGATCTTATTTGATGCTGTACCATTCGCGTATGTGCCTGGGCGGTTATCACTCTGAAAAGTAGGATGCGTGGTGATATCCTTTAGGCTTGTATTCATAAGTGGGGCCAGGGGTTCACTATCAGGCGTATCGTTGAGGTCCCCCATAACGACGATGTAGTCGTACTCATTTAATCTTTCTTCGTAAATCTCCGAAACCCGTTTTGCTTGCCGCAAGCGTTTCGCATCTGAACTACCCTGAGCGCCGTAGCCCTTTGATTTAAAATGGTTCACGAGCACAAGAACTAAATTTCCTTCAGGGGTTGAAATTGTATATTCCGGGCAATCGCGACTAAAAATCTCTCCTGTATCATCCTTGTCGAAGATGTGAGTTCTAATATCGACGATGCTGAAGCCGTCGCGCAGCATGATGCCTACATCAATACCGCGTTCATCATTCCCGTCAATTACCATAGTCTTCGGATAGGGTTGGACTCCCACGTATGGAAGAAGTAGCCGATTAAATCTTTCCAGCGTTACGCGGTTTTCTGCCTCAACTACCCCCAAAATATCAGCATCAATTAGTCCAATCAGTCGCCCGGTGTTTGCGGTAGCGGTTGCATTAACTGCCTCTGTTTTAAGCTCTATCCAACCAACCCAATCATCTCTTCCTTCGACTTTAATATAGGCTGGTGCGTTTCTCGGTCGAGTCACCAGTTTTTTTCGCGTCTCTACAAGTCTCATGAATGGACCATTTCCGGCTGCTAACAGCCCATTTCTATCCAGGAGAGCTAGAATATTCTTCTTAATTTGGGGAGTGTAGATCGTAGCGGCGATTAAATTGCATAGCCGCTTATAGTCCTCAAGTATTTCCTTTCCATCGCTCCATGAATCCAGATTCATGATTTTCGGACGGCTAAACAGGTTTTCAACGTTATAAACTGCGATACGCATATCAACTCCTTTTCGATTACCAGTAGAAAGCGGAAAATAGCGATTGCGAATAAAGGTTTAGGTCAATGTCTTCGGTGGCTGTACAGGGAAGAGCCAAACGCTAGCCCAGCTAAATCAATATAGCCCCTCAAATGAGGAATTAATATTACAGACAATAACTCGTGGAGTACCTGGGGTAATCCACGAATTGCATTAGAGCTCACCATAAAATTCATGCATTAAGCAGAAGCAATTTCACTCGCAAAGTCACGGTACGAACGCAACGGACGCCCGAGCAGTGCTGTCAGCTTTTCCACATCGCCCACGTTGGGCACCATGCCGTCGCTGAGAAAGCGTTCGCTCATCAGGCGCATGTCGTAGGCCATCCATCCCGGCATGAAATTTCTCAGGTTTTGTTCGAAAGTGTCGGTGTCATCACCGCCGTATGCAATCGGGAGGCCCAGGGTTTCTGTCCAGATTTCGGCGATGTCTGTGCCGGTCAGGGTGTCGGAACCAACAAGATTGATACGTTCCAGCGGCAGCGGTGTTGCTGCGTTATTGCGGCGGATCAGTTCGATAGCGGCAATCTCACCGATATCGCGTACATCGATCATGGCGAGCCCTTTATGTCCGATGGGCATCGGGTAAACGCCGTAGCCCTGAATCACATCCTTAATTGTCAGGTCGTTATCCATAAAATAGGCGGGGCGCAAAATGGTTGCACTAAAACCCATGTGTTCAAGCATGCGCTCGACGCCGAATTTACCGGCAAAGTGCGGCACGTTTACATAAACGTCGCTGTGGATGACGGACAGATAGACGACGTGCTTTATGCCTGCGTCTTTGGCGAGGTTGAGGGCGATCAGCGCTTGCGTGAATTCGTCCGGCACCACGGCGTTCAACAGGAACAGGGTGGAGATGCCGGAGAAAGCACCGCGCAAGGAATCGGGATCGAGCAGGTCGCCCTGCACTACCGTAACGCCTGCCGGAAATTCGGTTCTAGCCGGATCGCGAACCAGCACGCGAACATCAGCGCCGCGCTTAAGGAGTTGTTGGACTACGTTGCGGCCTACGTTGCCGCTTGCACCTGTTACGAGAATGGTCATGGTTGTTGCTCCGTTGGGTTAAGTGAATGTCAGATGACGATGCCATAGTAGTCATCCCATTTTTGGTTCGATAGCCGCTATAATTGGACACTCCGTCTCACAGGTGAAACATATGGATTTACATGCGCTGGCTGATTTCAATCTGGTTGCCCGACACGGCGGCTTCGGCCGCGCTGCTCGGGCCACCGGCCGCCCTAAAGCCACCCTCTCCCGCCGCGTGACAGAATTGGAGGCCAGCCTGGGTTTACGTTTGCTTGAGCGCGGCGCGCGCGTGCTGAAACTAACCGAAGAAGGGCGAGCGCTCTATGAACGCACCAGCGCATTGCTGACGGAGATTGATGAGACGGCAACGGCGATTGCATCAGGCGGGGACAAGCCCCAAGGCAAGTTGCGGATCAGCGCGCCCCTGCTCTTTTCCCAAACCGCCATGGGCAAGTTGGCCGCTGGCTTCGCGTTGAAATACCCGGAGGTGCGCCTTGAGGTGACCACCGAAGACCGCAGCGTCGACATGATCGAGGAAGGTTACGATCTGGTTATTCGCGTTAACCCGGATGCGGATGAAAGCCTGATCGGGAGAATTTTTATGCGCGATCGGCTGGTGGTGGTGGCGAGCCCGAAGCTTGGTCGGCCGGAGAACAATGAAGCCATTCCCGCCGTTGTGCGTGGTGCGGCGGACCGGGTCACAAGCTGGAATATCAACACGCCGACAGGCACATCGAGCATCACGATTAACCCGGTCCTGGGCTTGTCGTCGCTGGTGATGATTCGCGATGCCGTGCGGAGGGGGGCAGGCCTCGGGCAGCTTCCCATATCGCTGGTCAGCCACGACCTGGCAGCGGGCATATTGACGCATTGGGGCGATGTGGAAGGACCAGAGATTGCGCTATGGGCGTTGTATCCATCGCGGCGTTTATTAAGCGCGCGCGTATCGGCGTTTCTTGAATACCTGAAAGAATATTTTCCGACGGGAACACCTGATGAGTTGGCGGCGTTTCTTAACGACGCTGGATAAAAAAGCCAAGCGATTGCTTGGCTTTCAGGCGCGGCTAACGCGATCAATCCGCTATGGGCGGCGGCACATACTCCACTTGAATTTCCTTCGTGACACCTCCGGGGGACCCGGAATATATTGTCAGGGTTAGCGTCTGAGGCCCTTCATCGAGCATCGTATTAAAGGCAAAATTGTAAACACCATCCTCGTTGCCATAAAGTGGTTGCGATTCTCCGTTCATCACCAACAATAACGTGATAAAAGGCCAATCTGTTTTTATTTCTCCGGTAACCAGAATTTCATTCGTATTAAATACGGTTCCATTGGCAGGAAGAACGTTGTGAAACTCCGGCGGCAGGAAGTATGGAATGTAGACTTCCCGTGTGTATTCCCTTCCATCCAGATCTTCCAACGTCACGGTAAAATAGTTGTCACCTATCGCCAACTCAATTTCAAAGTAAGCGGCTAAACCATCAAGTATATCCGGGTAAAGTTCTCCTGATGCCGTGCGCACCGTGGCGCGTGCAATCTGGATGTTGCTTTCGGTTCGCGAATCAAGGCTGGCGTAAATTGGCGCTATGTTGTTTGTTACCGTCGCGGGGTCATATTCAATGAGAACTGTGCGAGGAAATACCGGGGTAGAACGCTCACCATAACAGAGGTCCGTTATATATATACCCAAGGCAGCTGACTGATCGAAAATCACTTCGCTCTCACTTTCCAAATGAATGTATTGCGCCGCCACTCCTCCATAGATCTTGGCGCCGTGACTGAGAATTAGCTCATTTTCGGTCACAATAAATGCGTGGGTTTTGCTGAGCACATGGAACTGCGAGGAGCTTTCTGTATAGATCGCCAGGCGTGAAGGATCTTTGGTGTTGGTGTTGACCTGGGCTTTGAATGGAACATCAAGATGGTTTTGAACAAAGAGATTAACCGTTCCATCACCGATTACTTCAATCCGGCTCTCCACTTCCATACGGAAATCACGCACATAGTAATTTCCTTCCGGTAACCGTAGAGTACTTTTAAAACCGAGAAACAACCGATCAATAACATAACGGTTTCCGCGCGAGGAAAACTCGCCGGTGGCATATTCCTTGAGCTCTACTTTACCGATACCTTCAATGTCCTCACCGATAATCATCTTCTTACCCGCAGGCACAAGGTACTCACGTGTTGAGTTGGTTCCGGGAAGCGAGTCAAGCCATAGCTTAAGCACAGGATCACCGCCGGCGGAACAATGCTGGCTGCCACAACTTTTTATTGACGACCACTGATTGGACGTCACCGTCGGCGCTCGAAGTTGTTGGTTGTACCCATTAGTAATTCTCGCGTTGTAACCAAAATTAATAAAGTTTTGATAACTACCGTGAGTCTGAACACCGTCTTGAAATATGCCGTTGCAATACGGAAGCTGAGCCATTACCGGATTACTGAGCAATGAAAATATTAATGTGAGAGCGCCAAGAGCTGTCACGCGAACAGGGTGAAGTAAATCGCTTATTAACTGATTCATTCTGGACTCCTTGATTTGCTGGTATAAAAATTTGAGAGGTTTTTAAAGACTTCTGCAAAGGTCTCCAAAGTTGAGTTCCTGCACAGCAAGAGCGTCATACCTCACCTGACTTTGCGCCAGCAATTCCAGATCTCTTGCAATTACGCCTCCAACAACGGCCGCGGTGTAATGCACGGTCGCCCAATTTTCAACATGCGTAAACGCGTAGGTTTTACTGCCCACATAAAATGTGAGATCGCTATAAGCATAAATGGCAAATTTCGCAGGGTTTTTGCTGCCTTCGTTGACCCGGAAGTTCAGCGGCAAGGTCAGCGGCGATTCCACAAAAAGCGTAACAGTCCCTTCTCCCAGAACATCAATCTTTCCGTCAACTTCCAGTTTAAGATTCTTGATCCAATAGGTGCCAGCCGGCAATCGCAGTGTGCTTTTATGACTCATGTCGAGCGTATCGATAATGTACTCGTTATGCGCCGTTGAAAATTCTGCTGTTGCCCATTCATCGATACGCACAGAAGAAAATTCATTGGCCGCTTGGCCAAGCGTCTGTTTGACATGCGGAGGGACAACAGCGGTATTAACTGATGTGGTTGTCTTGAGTGGACCCGCATAAAGGCGAGGCCCAGCGTTATCACTTTGATTGCAATGATTTTCGCCACAACTCTTGATGGCAGACCAGGCGTTGGTTCCAACGTATTTAGTCAGGAGCGTGTTAGAGGAGGGATCAATCAACCGACTGTTGTAATTAAAGCGAATGTAGCCGTCGCCTCTGTTCGATTGCAATCCATTTTGAAATATGTCCTGACATGCTGGGGGAACGGCGTGGGCAGAAGAAAAGATAAAGAGAGTTAAAAGTGCAAAAAATGGTGAGGGTTTAAAGGATCTGGAGAACGTAGCAATTATTGTATTCCAACGGCTAAATGTAGATATGTATTGCTTGAACAATTCCTTATAGCGCGTTTTCATAATTGACTCCTGAAGAAAAATTATTAGCAATTATGTACATCAGGATATTCCTATCCTACCGCTGAAGACTTTTAGTTCTTGAAGATGACAAAGACAAGTCGGCTTGGCGAAAGTAGCGCCATTAATTATTGGTTAACCGCACTGAACCACCAATCATATCGAACGCGCCAAAAAGATTTCTTTGGCGCCTGCCCACCGACGACATCAATCTTCGCCAATCGCGCCGCTAACCCACACGAAAACCCTCCGAAAAAGCCAAATTTTATACATAATATAATAACAGCAATACTTGTACACTAGTTTACTAGAATGTTGACAGAGAGAAATGGTCTATGTGACTATCAATTGGTAGCAGTATCAAGCGCCGGTGTTTTTCCGGTATTTCTAATAATTAGCTGCAAAGGTGTCTTTCCATAGGTGTCGTACAGACGCCCAGCGGCGAACATCAAAAAGGAGGCGCTGCCGTGCATGGCGGCCTAGACAATAATGAAAGCAAATTCCTTTTACACATGCATTCAACCAACCACAACCAGACGCACGCCCGCCTTTCGGCGATCGCTGCTGACAGTGGCCATCATGGCTTGTACGCCGACGGTTTTAGTACAGACAACCCAGGCGCAAGAGAGCGATACTCCATCCGTTGAAGAGGTTATCGTCACGGGTCAACGCCAATCGCTCGAAAGTGCAATGGAACTCAAGCGCGCGTCGGACACGATTGCCGATTCGATTGTGCTGGATGAAGCGGGCAAAGTACCCAGCACGTCGCTGCTTGAAATTTTGGAACGCACGCCCGGCGTTACCATGAACCGGATTCGCGCGGGTGCCGAAGGTTCGCCGGACGGTTTTGCGTTTGAGGGTTCGGGCGTTCAGGTGCGCGGCCTGAACAAGACCAAGACATTAATCAATGGGCGCGAAGTGTTTTCCGCGAACGGCGGGTCCGGTCTGAGCTGGGCGGATGTCGGGCCTGAATTACTCTCAGCGGTTACCGTCTACAAGGCGGGCCGTGCCGATTTAATTGAAGGCGGTGTGTCGGGCACCGTCAATCTGCAAACACGAATGCCGTTTGACTTCGATGGCTTTAAAGCCAATGCGGCGCTTTCCGGTAGTTATGGTGATTATTCCGAGGCTGTCACGCCGGCGGCTTCGGGCATGGTATCGAATCGTTTCGATACCGATTTCGGTGAGATCGGTGTGCTGCTTAATGTGGCCTATTCCAAGATCGAGTCTCACGACAGCAACATCATCGTTCCGCCTTACTATGCGACCCGATATGATCTTGATGGTGATGGCGATGATGAGCGGGTTTACGCACCCGGTGGCATTCGCTATTCCCAGGATCAGTTCGAACGGGTGCGCGAAGGTTATTACGGCGCGCTCCAGTGGGCGCCCAATGAGAATCTGGAATTTTTTCACACCACGTTTATCTCGGAGCGCGAGAGCGATCGTGACAGCCAGATCCTGTCGCTGGAACCTGGCGCCCCTGTGGGCGTTTTTGAGGGTGCAGAATTTGATGATGGGGTATTCGTACGCGGCGCTATCTCAAATCCAACTTTTGCCGGCCTTAACGTGTCGCCGAACTCAAGCTTTACGCCATCATTCAGCCGCACGGCTGATCACAGCACCGGCTTCAAACTTGAGCAAGACGGCTGGGAGGTAAGCGGTAGTTACCAATATGTAGAGGCCGAGTCGCGCTCGGGCAAGTACAGCCTTGGCGGCACCGTTATTCCGGCGATTGTCCGAACCAATATGGACATGTCCGGTGACCGTCCGAGAGTCAACTTCGAAACCGCGCTTTCGACGAACCCAGCGGATACCGGGCTTTCCCGAATCAACTGGCTGGATATGTCTAACGAAGGTGAAGCGCACGCAGTCCAGTTGGATGCCAACTTTGACATCGGTGACGGCTTCTTCCGCAAACTTGCTGTGGGCGCGCGCGCTGCAGACCGCGAAGAGTCCGATAATTTTGTCGGCACCTGGTGGTCGGCCACCGGTCGCGGTTGGAACCCTGTGCAGCGTCCTTACGTGAACACGGCTCCAGAAGGCGACTTCGAACTTGAAGACTTCTCGGATTTCTTTAAAGGGGATGTCCCATCACTTGGCAGTGTCTGGGTCGGAAGCGATCAGGTGAACTCGGCGGATCAGTTCGAGCGCGTGGTGAATACCTACACGGCTTGCGCGCCGGACCTCTACTACCAATGCGGCAATCCGGAAGAAAGTTATTACATGTACGGTAACCCGCCGAACCGCGCGTTCGATCAGTTGCCCTCCTTTTACGAAACCCAACACAAGACACAGTCGCTCTATGCCATGGCTGGTTTTGAAAACGAAAGCGATTCGTGGCTGCTCAATTTCAGCGGTAATGTCGGTGTGCGCTGGGTCAATTACGATATCGAAAGCGCGGGTAATTTCACTTACAGCGGCGGTGCGCGTTACTACGCAAGCCTGGCCGATGCCGAGGCTTCCGTCGAAGCGATGGGCGGCATCGAGAATGTGGCGGCCTGGCAAGCGGACAACGAGGGCGAGCAACCACCGTTGACGATGGAGAGCGTCGGTTATGAAAATGATCGCGCGGGCAGTTTCGAGAAAGATTATTTCCTGCCCTCGTTTAACATCAAGTTCGAGCCGGCGGATGGCTGGGTTTTTCGCTACGCGTTGACCAGAACCCTCACGCCGCCGCGCTACCCCGACATCCGGGCGCAAGGCTCGGCGGGTGTTCAGACAACGGAAAACCCCATCAACGATGCACTGACGGCGCAATACCCTGGGCAAGATGTATCAATCCCCGCGATCTTTTCCGGCTATACCAATACCACGGGTAATCCGTATCTTGAGCCGGAAATCGCGTTGAACCACGATCTCTCGTTCGAGTGGTATCCGCGCAAAGGGGCTTCGGTGCATATGTCGCTGTTCCACAAGACCATCGACAACTACATCACCTTCAACAACTTCTCCTTCCCGGCGACAGCGTTTTTCTCCGAAGAAGATTACCCGCAGTCGGCACCTGTCGACGGCAGCGGTAGTACCTTTCTCAACGGGCCTGTCTCCAGCCGGACCAACTTCAATGCCGAAGAAGAGACAATCATCAGCGGCTTCGAACTCGGCGGGCGGACTTATTTCGATACACTTCCTGGCTGGATGAGCGGGTTTGGTGTCGAAGCGAACCTCACGTTCATCGACAACGACGCACCGGACGCCTTTGCCCAGGATATCAACGGGGACGAACTCCAGGTGCCGGTCATCGGCCTGTCGGAGTGGGCTTACTCAACAACGCTGCTGTACGATTGGGATAAAATCAGTGCGCGCTTGGCGTGGAATTGGCGCGATCGCTACCTGACGACAACGAACGATTCCGGCACAACCAACGTCTACACCGATCCGTTTAACCAGCAGCAGATTCAATTTGGTATGCCGGTCTACGCGGCAGCGTCCGGTCGGCTTGATGGCAGCATTTCTTACAAACTGACCGACGCCATCAATATCAAACTGGATGTGCAAAATATCACTGATGAAGATCAGCGAACCGAGATGGAAATTCTGGACGGACGGTTTGTTGATCGCGGAATTTTCGTGACAGACCGCCGCATCAGCCTACACTTGGGGTTTGAATTCTAGGGGAGCCTGAGAGACGCTCTTGAACAGACTTGACTGATTAACAGAGGAGCCGGGATGAGCAAGAGCGTCTTGATTGTCGGAGGTGGAACCGCAGGGTGGATCACTGCTGCTTATATGGCACGGATGCTGGCAGCGGATACGCCGGGCGGGGTTTCTATTACGCTGGTTGAATCGGATGAGATTGGTATCCTCGGCGTTGGCGAGGGTACCTTTCCCATTATCCGCAAAACCATGGGCCGAATCGGCCTCGATGAAAGCGAACTGATTCGGGACGCGGACGCGACGTTCAAGCAAGGCATCCGGTTTAATCACTGGAAAAAAAATCCCGCTGACGATCCGCATGACACCTACTTTCATCCCTTCCAGGTTTGCTCCCAACACACGGATATGGACCTTTTGCCCTACTGGCTGCTCGGCGTTGCCGGGGACGTGCCGTGGGCAGAAGCCTGTACCGTGCAGGAGCGAGTCGTGGACGCGAAGCTCGCACCGAAACTGATTACGCACCCCAACTACAATGCGCCGCTGAACTACGCCTATCACTTTGATGCTGGAAAACTTGCGGAGGTTGTACGCCGCCGCGCAATCGCAATGGGTGTAACGCGGCTGATCGACACGATTGATGCGGTGAAACTCGACGACCACGGCGCAATCGCATCCGTGCAGGGCCGTGCTCACGGCGAACTCACGGCCGACTTGTATATTGATTGCACTGGCTTCCGGGCGCGGTTGATCGGAGAAACACTGGGCTCAGAATTCACGTCGTACAAGGACCAGCTTTTCTGTAACCGCGCCGTGGCTATGCAGGTGCCCTACGATCAGCCCGATGCGCCCATCCCCTCTTGCACCTATGCCACCGCACAGGCAGCCGGGTGGACCTGGGATATCGGCCTGCATAATCGCCGCGGCGTCGGCTACGTGTATTCTTCTGATCATTGCACTGACGAAGCCGCGCTGGAAAATTTGAAGCGCTATATCGGGCCCGCCGCGAATGAACTAAAGCATCGGCAATTAAAATTCGAGGCCGGGTTTCGAAAAATTCAGTGGCATAAAAACTGTGTGGGAATTGGTTTGTCAGTCGGGTTTATCGAACCGCTGGAAGCGACCGGAATAAGCTTTGCTGAAGTCGCCGCTCTGATGCTCTGTAATCTATTCCCCTGGTCGGGCGATACCGAGCGCTCGGCCAAACAATTCAACGACGCCATGACAAAACGCTTTGAACATGTCATCGACTTTATCAAGCTGCATTATTTGTTAAGCCAGCGAACGGACACCGAGTTCTGGCGAGACAATCGTCACCCCTCTTCCGCTTCCGATCATTTAAAAGGAAAACTGGAACAGTGGCGGCACAGGCCCCCGTCTTTTCTCGACGTTGATGCCAGCCACGATATCTTTGATGAAAACAGTTGGCAGTACATCCTCTACGGCATGGATTTCAAAACCGATATCTCAGCCCGTGCAGGCGCTTTGCGATTTTATGATGATGCCAAAAAGGAATTCGATAATATTCGTCAGCAAAGCAAAAATGCCATGACGGCAGTACCAACCCATCGCGATTTGATTAATGAAGTGGTGGCGCGTGGTTTTCGTAAAGCCTCGGGCGGCCAGCGATGAGCATTTCGACTTGCTTGGTAACGTAAAGAGTTGGGGAAGCCCTGCTTCGCAAGGAATGAACTACAACTACGATACGTTAAATCGGTTGAGTTTTTGGACAGGAAGTTTTGGGCAGCCAACAACCTATCACTACAATGCATTTCATCAACGAGTACAAAAAGGTTACACCAATCCACTACCCGGAGGGGTTCCACGTTACCGCTACCTTTATAACGGGA
>CAMPIG010000015.1 GCA_946886255.1 uncultured Cellvibrio sp.
TCAAGTTGTACGACGTTGATACGAAAGTACAGGTCTTCGCGGAATTTGCCTTCTTTAGCCAGCTTGCGCAGATCACGGTGAGTCGCGGCAATCAGACGCACATCGACCTTGCGTGATTCAACCGAGCCCAGCGGGCGCACCTCACCTTCCTGTAGCACCCGTAACAAACGCGCTTGGGCCTCCAGTGGCAGTTCACCGATTTCGTCCAGAAACAGCGTTCCGCCATCGGCAGCGGCAACCAGGCCCTCACGGGTGCTGGCCGCGCCGGTAAAAGCGCCTTTTTCATGGCCGAAGAGTTCGGATTCAATCAAGGTTTCGGGGATGGCGGCGCAGTTGACCGAGATCATCAGATGATCCCTGCGCTGGCTTTCTTCGTGGAGGGCGCGGGCAACCAGCTCTTTACCGGTCCCCGTTTCACCGTGAATCAATACGGTGGCGGCGGTGGGTGCCACTTTATGGATGCGATTGTAAAGGTCATGCATCACATCACTGCTGCCGATCATGCCGGCAATGGCGTGGCTGGCGGTTTGGGGAATGGCGCCATTACTGCGGCTATTGGCCTTGGCCTTGCCAATAACGCGTTTGACCGCCGTGACCATTTCATCGTGATCAAAGGGCTTGGCGATGTAATCCACCGCGCCCATACGCATGGAATCCACGGCGGAGCGCAAACTGGCATAGCTGGTCATGATCAGTACGGGGATATCGCCAGCGAGTTTGATCAGGTCAGTGCCTGGTGCGCCAGGCAGGCGCAGGTCGCTGATGATCAGGTCGTAATCCTTGATTTGGTAACGGGTGGTAGCTTCCTTAACGGAGGGGGCTTCATCGATTTCGTATTGGTTACGCTCCAACAGTTTGCGTAACGCCGTACGAATGATGGTTTCGTCTTCTACAATCAGGATTTTGCTCATAGGTCTTCTGTCGCTTAAGTAAACCGTACCCGGTTGAGTGTGGGGCTTATCCTACATCAAAACGGTAACACTTCCACTGGGAAGTGTGTAGGAAATGCACTTTTCGGGTGAAATAGATACTCACTCCTGCGCGTAAACGGGGCATTACCCTGCGCCGTGCTTCGCAACACCTTACAACACCGAATCAACATGGCGTGGCAGCTTGATGGTGAAGCGGGCGCCGCGACTATGCACCGTATCGGCGGGGCTGGTGATATCCAGAGAACCGCCATGGTCGTCGACAATGCTGTACACCATCGCCAGGCCAATACCTGTGCCTTCACCGGGCTCCTTGGTGGTGAAAAAGGGTTCGAAAATCTGCTCGATGTGTTCCGGAGCAATGCCGGATCCTTCATCCGTCACCGAAAAGATGATGCTGTACTCGTCTTCACTGCTGTCCAGGCTCACGCGTCCCTGCTCCGGGCTTGCATCCCGGGCATTGGACAACAAATTGATAAACACCTGGATGATCCGCTGGGTATCGCCCGCCACTATGGCATTGGGGGCGATGTCATTGTCGAACAGGACCTGGTTCTTGTCCTTTTGCAGGGAGAGTAACTGGATGGCTTCGTTAGCGCAGTCGCGCAATATCACCGCTTGGAAGTCACTCTTTTTGTTGTGGCCAGTATGAGAAAACCCGACCAGGGACTGCACGATACGGCTAACCCGGTCGGTTTGACTGAGGATCTGTTCAGCCGTTTCCAGAATTTCCGGGTTTTCAGATTCATAACGCAGATTCTGCGCCAGGCAGGCGATACCGGTAATAGGATTACCGATTTCATGGGCCACGCCAGCGGCCAGTCTACCCACCGATGCTAGGCGTTCACTGTGTACCAGTTCCTGTTCCAGTAATTGGGTTTCGGTGACGTCTTCCAGCAGGATCACCTGGTCGTAAACCCCCGCATTGATGGTGCCCTCAATCGCTGCCTTGTGCAGGCTGACCCAGTGAGGGCGGCTATTCAATTCGATTTCGCGACGGTAATAATGGGTTTCGCTACCGTTGCAAAATTCGGTGAGCAAGCTGCGCCAGGGTTCGGCTATATCATCCAGGCGTGAGCCGGTAACTTCTTCACCGGGCGTCTCGGTCAGATCTGCCATGGCCCGGTTCCACATCAGAATTTCCATATCGCGCCCCAGAGAGCAGACTGCCATGGGTAGCTCTTCCAGGGTTTTGCGGTGATACAAGCGCAGGTTGTTAAGTTCGGCGGCCATCCCTGTAAGGTGGTCGCGGTATTCAGACAAGCGGTTTTCCATCAGGTTGATATCCACCGTATCCCGGGCCTCCGCTACTTGATAGGGGACGTGCTTATCCATGATCTCGCTGGCGACATGAATCCCCATCAGGCTGGAAAGGTTGCCCTCGATTTGGTCGCGCAGGCGGCGCAGAGCATAGGGGCGTCGTTCGTTAATACTCAAGCTCAGCTCATTGAGTGCAATATCCACTTCGCGGCTGGCGGTGACTTTACCCAAAGGTTTGGCAAGGCGGGTTTTAAATTCCAGGGCCGAATGTACATCCAGTGCCTGGCGCACGGGGTGACTGAGTTCATCGGCTGCACACAGGTCGGCGCTGTAATGTTCGTCTTCAGTTTGGCGGGTAATCAGGGAGATGATGATAAAGATCAGCGTGTTTGCCCCGAGTGACACCAGGGTTACATCGCTCCAGTGTTCAATACCGACGGGCACCACCACATCAGTAAAGGGCACAGCGAGGGATTCGATATGCCATATCACCGGAGCCAGCAAGCCGCCGGCCCAAATTAGCGTACCGGCAGCAAGGCCGGCGAGTATGCCGCGCCGGTTACCCTTGGTCCAGAACATGATCGCGAAGGTACCGGGCAGGAATTGCAAAGTCTCGATAAAGGCCAGCAGGGCGAGGTTCGTCAGGCTGTAGCGGTTGTCGAGAATCCAGTAAAACAGGTAACCACCGAGGAAGATGGCGCCGATCAGGATGCGACGCAGCCACAGCAGTTGGCGGTAGATATCATGACGCGCACGCAGGCGGAAGGTGGGCAACAACCAGTGGTTCATGACCATGGTCGCCAGTGCCAGCGTAATGATAATCATCGCGCCGGTCGCGGCGGACAGGCCGCCGAGGAACGCCAACACCGTCAGCCCCGGCGAGTTGAGTAAAATGGGTACGCCCAGGGTGAAGTATTGGGCGGGTAAGGGCACCGCCAGTTCAAACCCGGCCCACAAAATAGGGAACACCGGTAACGCCATCAGCAACAGAAACAGCGGAAAAGCCCAGGTCACTGTATGGGAATTGCGCATCAGCGGATTTTCCGCAAGCCCCAGATGGAAGATGTGTGGCATGGTGACAGCAGTCGCGATAAATACCAGCAACAAGGTATGGGCCGAGCCATCGCGGATCGGTGTATGCAATAACGCGATATTTTCCGGGTGGTCGGCGAGCCATTCATCCAATCCACCCAATCCGTCAAAGATGCCGTACACCGCGACCAATCCCACCGCACAGAGCGCGCACACCTTCAGCAGCGACTCAAACGCCATGGCGGTGATCAAACCGCGATGTTGCTCGCGGTTGGAACCGAACAAGATGGTGAAGAGTGCGAGAATTACGCAGTAACACAACGCCATCAAATCCTTAAAGGTGAGGCCTGTACCCTGCAATGGCAGTGAAGGATTACCACTGACCGTGAGGATATGCATGGTGTCCGCAATGGCCTGAATCTGCAGTGCCATCAGCGGCAGGATGCCGAGCAACATGCACAGGGTGGTCAGCGCGCCGACCGCGTGGCTGTGATAACGAAACACCAGCAGATCCGCCAATGAGTGCACCTGGTGGCGCCGCGCCAGTTCTGCCAGGGGTGCCAATGCGACCGGCGCAAACAGGAATAGCGCTCCGGTACCCAAATAATAGGCAAGCGCACCGTAACCATAAGAAAAGGCCAGGTCGATAACGCCATAAAACGCCCAGGCGCTGGCAAAGATGCCGAGCGACAAAATGTAGGTAATCGGATGCGAGGTGATGGAATCCGGAATCCAGCCGCGTTCAGTAATCCAGGCGATACCGAACAGGAGCAGAAGATAACTGATGCCGATCAGGGCAACGTGGCTTAACTCAAACGTCATGGTGGTCGATTCTTTTTGTAGGCTTTTTTCAGTGTGTGTAAAACTTTTATATCCGGGTCGATGGTCCGGGGCGTCTCAATCGATCAATCTTGTAGATGGCGTCGGCTGATTGACGGCTTTTTGCGCATCTGGATAACAAACGCAATGACAATGACCAGCGCCCAGATAATGTAAGGCCGGTACCAGGCGCCTTCGGGGTTGATGATCCAGGTAAACAGCGTCGGCGAGAAAATATAGGCAATCAGCAACAGCAATATGACAAGACGTTGATTGGTCATGATGGGTTTCCTGTAATGCCGATGTGTGACGTCAGTTGTAGCTGACTCGTTTTCGCCAGTCTCAAGGTGTCCGGTTGTCTGGTGTCAGGTGGCTCATACGCCAATGTACCTTACCCCAATCCAGTACGTCGGTCGCGCTGGCTTTTATCAAAGCGAGTGGTGGATTCTGCCCTAAAAACTGCAGTGCATGCCATAAATTGTTGCCTGCGTTTGTGCCGTCCAGCGGCGCAGCCAGATTTTGCTTGCTCAGCTTCTGCCCTTGCTCATTGAGTACCAGAGGGACATGCCCAAACGCGGGAACCGCGGCGCCTAACAAACGAAAGAAGAAAATTTGACGAGCAGTAACCTCTAACAAATCATTGCCGCGAATAATATGCGTCACCTGCTGCGCGATATCGTCCACGACGACGGCTAATTGATAAGCAAATAAATCGTCCTTGCGCTTCAGGATTTGATCGCCCGCTGTGAGGCGCAGGTTGTATTGTTGGTCGCCCTGGATCAGGTCCGCAAACCGCACGTCGTTATCCAGTGCTACATAATCCGGGGGCAGGTCATACAACTTCAATCGCCAGGCGTGCGGTTGATCCAGGTTGACGGCTCGGTTTCTACAGCGGCCATTGTAGATGCCTCCCATGGCTTGCAGATCCTGACGAGTGCAGTTACAAGCATAGAGCAGATCCTCTTCGCGTAAGGCCTCAAGCACTTCTTCATAAGCGGATAATCGATGGCTTTGGTAGAGCACAGGGCCATCCCAGTGTAATTGATGCGCTTCGAGACACCGCAGGATGGCATCCGCCGCGCCAGCCTGTTCGCGCGGGGGGTCGAGATCCTCCATGCGCACCAGCCAACGGCCGTTGTGTATCCGCGCGTGCAAGTAACTCGCCAGCGCACTGACCAATGAGCCGAAATGCAACGGGCCGGTGGGAGATGGCGCAAAACGTCCGATGTAGGAATTCGCCGGGTTTAACGGAGCCAGGGCGGCGAGTGAGGTGATCATAAGGCCGGAAATGAGAAGGGAGCCCACAGGCTCCCTTTATGTGAAACATCCACAACGTTCATCAGCATTAACCGCCGATTTGTTTCTCTTTGATCTCGTCCAGGGTTTTACAGTCTACGCACAAGGTGGCGGTAGGACGTGCTTCCAGACGGCGGATGCCGATCTCGACGCCGCAGGCATTACAAAAACCGTAGTCGTCGTTTTCGATCAATTCCATGGTGCTGTCAATCTTCTTGATCAGCTTGCGCTCGCGGTCGCGGGTGCGCAGTTCGAGGCTGAACTCTTCTTCCTGGCTGGCGCGATCGGCAGGGTCAGGAAAGTTGGCAGCTTCATCTTTCATGTGGCTCATGGTGCGGTCGACTTCTTCCATGAGTTCCATCTTCCAATTCATCAGGAGCTGTTTGAAATGCTCCTTCTGATTGGCATTCATATACTCCTCGCCTTTCTTCTCTTTATAAGGAACAAAGGGGCGTAAAGCGAAGGTTTCGGTATTCGTTGAGCTTTTCGGCATGATTTTGGCGCCTCGTCTAACTTCCTCGATCCAGCAGATATACGGCACTGGTGCCGCTCAAGCCTGTCGCTGTCGGAGGCGTGCGGTGTTAAAGCAACCGTCCGGGGCCAGCACACAGATTTTTAAGGGAAGGCAAGCTACCAGATAACAAAACTTGGTGCCAGCACTTTTTGGTGGGGCGTTGTAAGTCTTCCCAGGCAACCCTTGAAAGATAAAATATAGACGCTAATTGACAACGAGGCGCGGCCATTTGTTGCGATTTTGAGACATACATCGGGTTAATGAAGGAAGTGTTAAGCGATTCGAAACCATCGGCCAAGCGATGTTATCCTCTCCGGCCCTACAGCAGGCTAATAAATGGAGAGCTACGCATTCATGTCATCATCACCGACTCTGGCCGAGCTGCCGCCGTGGCAGGCAGCTGAACTGCTTAAGCGCTACAAACGTTTTATGGTGGATGTCCGCCTCGCCGATGGTCAGGTTATTACCCTGCATTGCCCCAACACCGGCTCCATGCGCAACTGTGTATTGCCTGCCACCCAGTGCTGGTATTCCACCTCCGATAACCCCAAACGCAAATACGCGCATACGCTCGAAGTCGTGACTACACCCGGTGGGCATCTGGCGGGTGTGAACACCGGGCGCGCTAATACGCTGGTGCAACTGGCTATTGCGGCGAGCATCATTGATGAATTGCGCGGCTATACCTCTGTGCGACGCGAAGTGGTGTATGGCGAGGAAAAATCGCGGATTGATTTTCTGCTGGAAGGGGCCGCCCATGACCCACGGCCCTGCTATGTTGAAGTCAAAAGCGTGACATTAATGGAAGAACCGGGGCAGGGGTTATTTCCGGATGCCATCAGCGATCGCGGCAGCAAACATCTGCGCGAACTGATGGCGATGGTGCAGCAGGGATATCGTGCGGTGTTGTTATTTTGTGTCCAGCACACCGGGATTGAATGGGTGGAGCCTGCCGATGGTATTGACCCGGTTTATGGCAAACACCTGCGCGATGCGCTCGCCATGGGGGTGGAGGTGATTGCGTATCAGGCAAATATCAGCCCGTCCACCGCTGAAATCACGCTGGTGAAAAAACTGCCGGTACGGGTTGATTGAACAAAACCCTTATTGTTTTTGCGTCAGGCAGCTTTGTTCATACAAATTTTGGTCGTGTAAATACAGGTAACCGTGTTCACACAAATAATTGATGATGGTCGCCACACAGTCCTCCGGTGATACCTGGTCAGTGTGCAGATGAATCTCCGGGTTCATTGGCGGTTCATATGCGGAATCAATACCGGTGAAGTCAGCGATCTCTCCCGCCCGGGCTTTGCGGTAGAGCCCCTTGGGATCGCGTGTTTCGCATACGGCCAAGGGCGCATCGACAAACACTTCAATAAACTCTCCCGGTGCAAAAATGTGCCGTACCCCATCGCGCATCGCACGCAAGGGCGAGATGGTTGCGGTCAGCACCATTAACCCCGCCTCGGTACATAGCTTGGCTGCTGCGCCGATACGACGAATATTTTCGTGCCGGTCTGTAATAGAAAACCCCAGATCCTTGCACAGTGTTGTGCGGATCCTATCCCCATCCAACGAAAATGTGTGGCAACCGGCAGCAAACAGGGCGCGCTCGGTCAGTGTGGTCAGGGTGGATTTTCCCGCGCCACTCAGGCCGGTAAACCACAGCACACAGGGGCGCTGTTGCTTTTGGTGTGAGCGTTCATTCTGCGTCAGTGGCGTCATAAATTTGAGCGTGTAGTGAAGTGTAATGTTTATTTGATCGGCAATGTGCTGACAATAAAGCTGTCATGTGAAAGCTCCGATATGAAAGCCCCGATGCGTCTGTGGTTTAGTGTAGCGCAGCTTGCTTTGCTTGTACGTCTGCTGTTGCCAATAAGGTGGTAATTTTTGAATTTTCATCTAGGGTTAAAAAGCTGATCGAGCCCGGTCATGTTTGTTGAAATGTTATAGGAAGCCTCACGGACGTATTATGGAAATGCCAACTGCTTGTAGTGCAACTGACCTTGATAAACCGCCGGTGATTTCCAGCGCACAAGTGCCTTGTCATGTTTACCTGCCTGCGCTGCAAGATGAGCTTGCGCAACTCCTGCAACAGTCCTGGGTTGATCACGTTAATCGCAAAGATTATTCCGGTGGTTGGGACGTTTTGCCTTTGCGCTGTCAACGCGAACATGTTGATGCACATCCGGCGTTACAAGGATTCGCCATTGCTAATGGTGAGGCATGGCAGGATTTGCCGGTGTTGGCTACATGCCCTGCGATCCACGCTTTTCTGCAAACTTTAGCATGCCCGTTAAAATCTGTGCGTCTCATGCGCTTGAAAGCCGGTGCCGAAATTAAACCCCATCGCGACTACGGCTTGAGCCTGGAATATGGCGAGGCGCGCTTGCACCTCTCGTTGCAAACCTCAGACAAGATTTACTTCTATGTCAATCACCAGCGCGTTCCCATGAACGCGGGCGAGCTTTGGTATATCAACGCCGACCAGGAACATGCTGTGCAAAATCTGGGTAATGAAGATCGTATCAACCTGGTGGTTGATTGTGTCGCCAATGATTGGCTGCGTGAAAGGTTAGTGTTGGGGTGGCAACAAAACATAAGCCAGAGCCAGCCAGCATGAATATTTTACCTGCCTATCGGGAATTCATTAGTTCGCCAGCGCAACTGGCGCAGTGCAGACAAGCCACCTCCGTTGAACAATTTTTGCAACAGCTAAAATATTTATGGCATCAGGAAGCGTTGACGGATGATCAATTGCTTTGTGAGTTAGCGGCATGTAATCAGCAAATACATGATGTTGATATGGCAGTGTTGGGTGGACACTGGCTACCCTATCGTTACCAGCCAAAAAACCGAAGCATTTATTGGTGTTTGCCGTTGGGTCATGCCACCGAGCCTTTTTACGATCAATACATTGAACGTTGTCGCGGGCAGCTGTTGAATCAGTTAATTACTCCGCAGACCGCATTAAAGTCTTTGATAGACGGGCCGGTTACGAATACACCATTACAGCCAGCAGGATTTATTTTTCATCTGTCGCGCTGCGGTTCCACCCTGGTCTCAGGTTGCCTCGCTGAATTAGATAATACTTGTGTGTTGTCCGAATCGCCTTTGCTGACGGAATTGCTGCTTGACGACTCTCTGGATGAAAAAATAAAACAGCAGTTGTTGCCGCAGTTTATCCATCTACAGGGCATTACATCGTCCGACCGGCACAACATCATTACTAAATGGAACGCCTGGGATATTTTTTTCTGGCCGCTGATTCGTTCGCTTTACCCGCAGGTGCCGGTTCTGTTTCTGGTGCGTGACCCGGTTGAAATTCTGGCATCGCATCAACGCTCTGCCGGGCGGCATATGGCTGGGGATCACTCTTTGGCGCGATTAATTCCCGCTTTTCCAACAATAGATGCCGAAAAGCATATGCTTGATGTACGCATAGGTGTCTTGTGGAAACTCATTGATAAAATGCTGCGAGTTGATGAAAGCGCGGTAATGATGGTGGATTATTCGCAGCTGAAATCAAATAGAATATTTGATGTTGCTCGCTTCTTTGGCTTGATGGTGACAATGGAAGAATGTGAGCGTATCAATCGGAGAGCAGAAGTTCATTCCAAAGAGCTTCATCGTCATTTTGTTGATGACGGTCAGCGAAAACGTCAATCTTTCAGTGCAGCAGAAAGGAAGAAAATAAATAACCATTTATATGGTGACTATCAAAAATTATTCATTAGAAGGCTAAAGCAAAGAGAAGCAGATAATGCGTTATGAATTGGTGTTGCCGGTCGGGGTGGATTTGCGCGTTGCAGAAGCAAGTGATGAAGTCTTTATGGAAGAGCTGTTCGGATCTGCTCATGAATACTTATATACGATGAACGTACCCGAACAATACATTGCTGCTATTGTTAAACAGCAATATCAATTGCAAAAAAATTCATATAAAAATCAATGGCCGAATGCCAGCACCCTCATTATTCGTTGGTGCGGACAATCTATCGGCAGGATTATCGTTTATGAAGAACAAGATTTGTTGCATTTCATTGATTGCGCTTTCGTACCCGAAAAACGTGGAAAAGGGTATGGAACTGCCATATTGCGCACGGCCCAAAATGTTGCAAAAAAACATCAGATCCTGCTTAAACTTTCAGTAGAGCGCCACAATCTGCGTGCTAGAAAGTTATATCTGTCTTTGGGGTTTAAGGTTGTTGAAGAAAAGGAGTCTCATGAAATCATGACCTGGAAAGCGCCTGCTGCGGCTACTGTAGAGGCTCCGGAATCGGAAAATAATTTGGGTTAGTTCAACTGTAAGTTATGGCAAGCCGCTTCGTTGTGTTATGTCGTGTAATTTTGCCTCTATTCACCACGGGGTATGATGCTCATAAAGTGGAAGAACTCTATGCGCGCCAGGTTTGCCGGTTTGATGGCGCCTGCATGTATGTGGCCCAAAAGCGAGGGTCTGCGTCAAAATATTATCCATTATTCCAAAAAAATGCTGATCTGCTTTGGCGTTTTAAGGAATATCTTCTACCTTTAATTTGAAGTTATTACCTGCGTAACGGGATAAGAATCATAAACACTTTTATTGCAATGGATCAGACGCTTAAGTTATTTGGAGCCAGCGATATTGATTGCAACAACAAAAGGGACGCGTAATTTTTAGGGACTTTTAACTACCGCCGATGTTTGTTTATCACTAAGGAGAAGACGTATGTCTGAGCCATATATTGGTCAAATTTGTATGTTTGCGGGAAATTTTGCGCCGCGTGGATGGGCCTTTTGTCAAGGTCAGCTATTAGCTATTTCGACTAATACAGCACTGTTTTCAATATTGGGTACCACTTATGGAGGCAATGGCCAAACGACCTTTGCACTGCCTGACCTACGTGGTCGTTTTCCCACCAACCCCGGTCAGGGACCAGGATTAGCCTCGATAACACTAGGGGAAATGTCGGGTACGGAAAATGTAACAATGCTCTCTACTCAGATGCCGATGCACACCCATGGGGTCACAACAACAGCAAATGCCACGAGTACTGGCTCGTTGCAGGTGGCGGGGACGGGTTCAAACGCATCACCAACACCTTCAACAACCAATAATGTTTTGGGGGCATCTGTTGCTGGAGGGCCGCCGTCGGCTGCTATTTGGTCCGATACACTGACTAATCCCGTAACACTTGCTAATCCCGAAACGATAAACACAACACTGGATGTCAACGTCGCTGTGCAGCCTGCTGGTGGAAACCAGCCATTACCGATTCGAAATCCCTATTTAGGCATCAATTTTATAATTGCCTTAGAGGGTATATTTCCTTCGCGTAATTAATTTTACGTGGTTTTATTTTGAAGGTGCACAGTGGATGCGCACCTTTTAGTTATCGGCAACATATTGTTATAACACTTTAAGAGAAACGACATTGTCTGGCACATCTACACTTCATTTAATTTCCGGCTTGCCTCGTTCCGGCTCTACTTTATTGGCCGCACTATTGCGACAGAACCCGCGTTTTCATGCTGCTATGAGTAGCCCGGTGGCTAATCTGATAAATGGGGTGCTGGAACAGATGGGGGCTAATAGCGAGTCTTATCATTTTTTTGATGAGCAAAAACGCAAACGTATTTGCAAGGCTATTTTCGATTCCTATTATGCCGATAACTCCCATCCAGTAATTTTTGATACCAATCGCCACTGGACTGCGCGGTTGCACCAAATGGTAGAGCTGTTTGATGACTTTAGAGTGATTTGCTGCGTGCGTAATCCTGCCTGGATTATGGATAGCTTTGAAGTGATATATCGCAAAAATCCCTTTGATTACAGTCGTATGTTTAATGCTGGTTCACGCCAGACGGTATACACCCGTTGTGAGTCTTTAATAAACGCAGGTGGCACTGTGGGTGCAGCGTGGACTGCTTTAAAAGAAGCTTACTATGGTGAATTTTCGGATCGTTTGTTGCTGGTCGATTATGATCTGCTTACTCAGCACCCAGCACGCACCATGGAACTTATTTATAAATTTATTGATGAGCCAGCGTTCGATCATGATTTTAATCAGGTTGATTATGAAGAGAATGAATTTGATCAAAAGCTTGGCGTAAAAGGCTTGCACACCGTCAAGAAAAAAGTGGAATTCAAAAGTCGGCGCAGTATTTTGCCGCCGGATTTATTTGTGAAATATCAGGATATGGATTTTTGGCAGGACACCAAAGGCACCGCCGCCAACATTATTGCCAGTAAAAAAGTACCGACATCTTCTGCGAACAGCAACGGAAACTCACCATCATGAAAAAAACATTCTTCACCGGCCTTTCTTCCCTGTTGCTGCCTTTGGGGTTTTATGGTGTGCCGACACAGGCTGCAGTCGGCTATCAGCGCAGCAGTTATTTAAGTGCGGGGATCAGTACTACAGCTACCCATGTATCTATGGAGACGTTTGCAGAGACTCGTGAATTAACGATGCGTGAGGCAGTGGTCAGCGATGAATTGGATATCCTCAGTGCCGTGCCTGTGAGTGAACTGGTGGTGATTGATGCGGCGGTACCGGATAAACATATTCTCTATCGTGGTATTAAACCCGGTGTAGAAGTCGTTGAACTTGATGCTAATACCGCAGGTTTGACGCAGCTGACCAAACTTTTGGCACGATATAAAAACCTCTCTGCCGTCCACATTGTTTCGCATGCAGACGAAGGTGTTTTATTGTTGGGCAGTTCGCGTATTACGGCAGAAGATATCCAGCAAGAGATGGAAACATTATCTGCTTTGACCGGTGCGGTGCGTGACGGCGGTGACCTGTTGTTTTATGGCTGCAATTTAGCGGCCGATCAATCGGGTGAAGCATTGCTGGATATTATTCGCGATAGCACGGGTTTAGATGTGGCCGCCTCTGATGACCGCACAGGTAATGCAGCTTTAGCGGGTGATTGGGATTTAGAAATAGAGCGTGGAAAAATCGAAACCGAATTGGCCTTTTCTCAAAAGGCACTGATTAATTTTTCCGGCATATTGGCTCCAACGGAGTACACAGCACTAGAGATTTATAACGCGTCATATCCAGCTTATTGGGCACAAGCCTCGCTTAGCTCATCGGACGATAAAATTATATTTTCCAGTCCCAGTGGGGTCGTCAGTGCATTCAATGATGGCAGCACTTATGGCCACATATATGCGAGTGGTGGTCCTCCTAATTATGAACAACCTCGCTCCGTGCAGATCGCGACTGATGGCACGCTTGCAGGAACCTTTGAGTTGCATGAGCTAAAAATTTGTTCGTGGAATGCAACCGATTCGTTTGGTGATATTACTGTTAATTTGACCGTTACTGGGTATAACGCATCCAACACTAATATTGGGTCGAACAACTTTTCCGTCACCACCAAAAGCTGTCACAATCCAACCGGTGGAAATTTTAACGATTTCGACGCTATCGATTTGTCTGGCGTGTTTGGCTCCAATTTTGATTTAAAGCGCTTCGTCATCAGCTATAGCACCCCTCCAGCAGGCGATGAATACTTCATACTTAAAACTGTAACGCTGGACGACATACAAGCGCCCAAACCGACGGTTACCTCGGTGTCCTCCATATCGGCCGATGGCACGTACAAAATTGGTGACACGGTCACCGTGGTGGTTAACTTCAGCGAAGCCGTCTTCCTGAGTACCGGCACCATTCAATTGACGCTGGAAACTGGCACGACGGATCGCGTGCTCAACTACCTCGCCGGTAGTGGCAGCGCTACCCTGTACTTCAGCTACACAGTGCAGGCCGGCGACACTTCGGCGGATCTTGATTACACCAACACCACTGCTCTGGCCGCCAATGGCGACACTATTCAGAATGGTAGCTTCATTGACGCCAACCTCACGCTACCCACACCGGGAGCTGCCGGTTCTCTTGGCGCCAATCAGGACATCGTTATTGATGGCGTGCGCCCGACCGCCAGCATAGTGGTGGCCGATACCGCCTTGGCCGTCGGTGAAACCAGCACCGTCACCATCACCTTCAACGAGGCGGTGAGCGGATTGTCCACCGCCGATTTCACCGTCGCCAATGGCGCGCTGAGCGGCCTGTCGAGTGGGGACGGCGGTATCACCTGGACCGCTACCCTGACGCCGACCGCTAGTACCACCGATGCTTCGAATCTCATTACACTGGATAACACTGGCGTTAGTGATGCAGCGGGCAATGCAGGCACAGGAACGACTGATTCCAACAATTATGCAATAGATACTGCACGCCCAACCGCATCAATTGTGGTAGCGGATACTGCATTGGCTGTTGGTGAAACCTCACTAGTCACCATTACCTTCAGTGAAGCAGTTACTGGGTTTACCAATGCGGACTTGACCGTTGCCAATGGCACATTGAGTGCCGTCAGTTCCGGTGATGGTGGCATTACCTGGACGGCAACTTTCACACCCACTGCCAGCGTCACAGATGCCACTAATGTCATCACACTAGCCAATACCGGTGTTGCTGATGCAGCAGGTAATGCAGGTACAGGTACCACTGATTCCAACAATTACGCAATTGATACCGCGCGTCCAACGGCTACTGTTGTAGTCGCCGATAACGCCTTGGCGATTGGCGAAACCTCACTGGTTACCTTCACCTTCAGTGAAGCCGTTACTGGATTCACTAATGCGGATTTGGCGATTGCCAATGGCACCTTGAGTGCTGTCAGCTCCGGCGATGGTGGCATTACCTGGACAGCGACCTTAACGCCTACCGCCAGCATTACGGATGCCACAAATCTTATTACGCTGAATAACACTGGCGTTACGGATGCAGCTGGTAACGCAGGCACGGGTTCTACCGACTCCAATAATTATGCAATTGATGGCGAGCGTCCCACCGCCAGCATTGTGGTGGATGACACCGCACTGGCTGCCGGGGAAACATCGAACGTCACCATCACCTTCAACGAAGCGGTGAGCGGTTTGACCACCGGCGATTTCACTGTTGCCAATGGTGCATTAAGTAGTTTAAGCAGTGGCGATGGCGGCATCACCTGGACAGCAACGCTGACTCCGACTGCCAGCATTGAAGACCCGACCAACCTCATCACCCTTGATAATACCGGTGTACAGGATGCCGCGGGTAATGCGGGCACGGGTTCTACTGATTCCAACAACTATGCCATTGATACCCTGCGCCCCACCGCCGGCATCGTAGTGAGTGACACTGCCTTGGCCGCAGGTGAAACAACGAATGTGACCTTTACCTTCAGCGAGGCTGTGTCCGGTTTGACCACCGGCGATTTCACTGTGGCTAGTGGTGCAATAACTGGATTGAGTTCAGGCGATGGTGGCATCACCTGGACGGGCACGCTGACTCCAACCGCCAGTGTTGAAGACCCATCCAACCTCATCACCCTGGATAACACCGGGGTGACAGATGCAGCAGGTAATACCGGCTCCGGCACCACTGATTCCAATAATTACGCGATAGATACGCTACGTCCGAGCGCTGCCATTGTGGTGGCGGATACAGCATTGGCAAATGGTGAAACTACAACTGTCACCACCACGTTTAACGAGGCAATCACGGGGCTGGCAATTGGCGATTTCACAGTGGGTAATGGCGCGTTGAGCAGCCTAAGCAGCGGCGATGGTGGCATCACCTGGAACGCAACACTTACTCCTTCAGCCAGCTCCACAGGCAATGTCATCACGCTGGACAATACCGGCTATGTTGACGCAGCGGGCAATACGGGCACGGGCACAACCGACTCCAACAGCTATAGCGTGGATATAGATGCACCGGTCAACAGTCTGCCTGCAGCACAAATCACTGACTCAGTGACCCAACTGGTCTTCAGTAGTGGCAATGGCAATGCGATTTCTGTGGCGGATAACGGCAGCCTGACGGTGGTCATTTCCATCGGCAGCGGCACCCTCACAGCCTCCACCGGCGGTTCGGCGGGAATCAGTAACAACGGTACCGGTTCCGTCACCATCACCGGTACGGCAGCCGAAGTGAACGTGGCGCTGGAAGGCTTGACCTACGCCCCCAACGGAGCGGGCGCACAGACCTTCACTATCCAGTCCACAGACGCTACCGGTAACGTCGATAGCGATAATCTGGACGTTACCGTCAATGGCAGTACCCTGCTCGTCACCTCCAGCCTGGATACCGGCGATGATGAAACCGCCGCAGGCAGTTTTGCAGCCGACCAGGCGGATGGCGATGGGCTGAGTATCCGCGAAGCGCTGTCATGGGGGCGCGCGGAGGACACTATTACTTTCGACCTGGACAGCGGCACAGCGGGTAACCAGGGGGGCAGCATCACCCTCAATGGCAACCAACTTGTCGTTGCCTACAGTAATCTCGCCATCGACGGCGACCTTGATGGTGATGGCAACGCGGATGTGATCATCTCCGGCAACAATGCCAGCCGAGTGCTGTCCGTTAACGCCAGCCTGTCCGGGATAGAGCTATCCGGCCTGACCCTGACTCAGGGCAACAGTATCGGAGGGGGTGGCGGTCTCGCACTTGGCACCAGCGTCAGTATCACCGTGCGGGATTCCAATATCACCAACAACACCGTATCCGGAACAGGTGGAGCCGGTATTTACGGCAACGGTGTCACCCTGACCGTGATCAACTCCACTGTCAGCGGGAATACCAGTGACTCTTTTGGTGGTGGTATACGCGTGGTAGGAGCAAGCGTCCTGAACTTGATCAACAGTACCATCAGCGGCAATACCGCCACGGGGGCAAGCCAACACGGTGGGGGTATCCAGTATGCGGGTTCGATCCTCACCATCGTCAACAGCACCATCAGCGGTAACGCGGTAACCGGGGCCAATGCCGATGGCGGTGGTCTCAGGATTACCACGGGCACCTCCTACATTTACAACACCACCATTGTAGGTAACGCGGCAACCAACGTTGGTGGCGGTGTATCCGCCAATGGCACGACCGATAACTTCATTAACACTGTCGTAGCTGGCAATACCGCCGGTGCGGGTGCCACCGCCGGCACGGGGGGGGCTCCCCTGGCAACCGGCGGTGTGGACAACGATGCCAGTGGCACCATAGAAGTCGCCACTAACAGTTTCTTCGGCACTACCGCCACCATCACCACGGATAACAGCAGCCTGAACAACCAGGGCACCACAAGCCTGCTATTGGCCGACCTTGCTGACAATGGCGGCAATGGGCTGACCCATCGTCCGCAAACCGGTAGTGCGTTAGTGGATGCTGGTAGCACGGCGGCATTGCCGGCAGATACCTACGACCTTGATGGGGACACAAATGTGGCTGAGGCCTTGCCGGTCGATGCGCTCGGCGCCAACAGGGTATCCGGCGCGGCGGTTGATATTGGAGCGGTAGAGGGCAACCGCGCTCCCGAGCTGTTTGATCTGATCGGCGGTAACACCTACGTCGAAGGTGGTGTCGCGGTGGTAATTGATAGTGATGTCACCGTCACTGACGACGAACTGGATGAACTGAACGGCGGCAACGGCAACTACAATGGCGCGTCCGTGACTATCCTGCGCAACGGCGGTGTGGATGCTTCGGATACCTTTGGCTTCCTGGATGGCAGCGGCATGAGCCTGGTGGCTGACGAGGTGATCAAAAACGGCCAACCCATCGCCACCTTTGATACGGCGACCGCTGGCCAATTGGTAGTGACCTACACCGATGCCAATGGCGAGTTACCTGAACGTTCCGACGTGAATGCCATAATGCAGCAGATAACTTATGCCAGCACGTCCAACGACCCGGATACCAGTGTGGTGCTGGACTGGACGTTTACAGATGAAGCGGGCGCGCCGGTCACAGAAACCGCTAGTATCACTATCAGCCTGAAAAACGATGCGCCTGTCGTGACGGCCACTGGCGGTACACCCACCTTCACCGAAAGCGGCACTGCCGTGGATCTGTTCAGCGGTGTGAGTATCGACCCGGTTGAAGCGGCGCAGAGCATCATTGGCCTGCAATTGACAGTGACTGGCGTAAATAACGGCAGCGACGAGATTCTGGCGATTGATGGCTCCGATGTGGCTCTCACTCAAGGCAACGTGCTGGTGACGGCGACCAATGCGCTAAATGTCTCTGTCGTTGTGGCAGGTACAACGGCAACGGTCACGCTGAGTCATGCAACGGGTATCACCGATGCGACAGCCCAGGCGGTCGTGGATGGTATGACCTATCGCAATACCAGCGAGAATCCGAATCCGCTCAGCCGCGCTGTGACCTTGAGCAGCGTTCAGGATAACGGCGGTGTCGCGAACGACGGCGCTGATACAACCTTCTTGTCAACTGCGGCCACGGTAACGATCAGCGCAGTCAATAATGCGCCGACCATCTCCGGTACACCTGCCACCGCGACAAACCAGAACGCGCTCTACAGCTTTACGCCGTCAGCGACGGATGTGGATAGCGATACGCTGACCTTCAGCATCGCTAACCAGCCAGCCTGGGCGAGCTTCAATACTGAAACCGGCACCTTGAGTGGTGTTCCATCACAGGCCAACGTGGGTGTTACCAGTAATATCGTGATTACGGTCAGCGATGGCGATGAGAGTACCAATTTGCCAGCGTTCAGCCTGACGGTAGCGGATGTGAACGATGCACCGGTGATCAGCGGTACGCCAGCCACCAGTCTGGATCAGGATACGACTTATCTCTTCACACCTACCGCCAGCGACCTGGACGGTGACGACCTGACGTTTAATATTGCCAATCAGCCGGCCTGGGCCAGCTTTGATCCAGCAACAGGAACCTTGGCCGGCACGCCCGACGTAGATGATGTTGGCATTTATCCGAATATCGTCATTACCGTCAGCGATGGCGCCCTGACCGCTGACTTGCCGAGCTTCAGTATTGAAGTGCTGGCGACGAATGTGGCTCCGGAGATCAGCGGTACACCGCCGTTGACCGCATACGTAGGCGCGGCTTACAGCTTCACGCCAACAGCATCCGATGCGGACGACGACGAACTGACTTTCAGCGCGATGGGCCTGCCAACCTGGTTGGCTCTGGATACGGCAACCGGTCAGCTGAGTGGTACGCCGGCGGCTGCCGATGCGGATATGTCCTACAACATCGCGCTATCAGTCAGCGATGGCATAGAAACGGCGACCTTGCCGGTGTTCAGCCTGAGCGTGGAATACGATGGGGCAGAACCGGTAGTGACACCGCCGGAAGACATCACTATCAACGCGATTGGTTTGTATACACCGATTACCCTGCGGCAATTGCTGAGTTTGCCACCAGGTACCAGCGCCGCTGCGGTTCAGGATGCCTTGGGCGATCTGGCCAGCGACAGCACGGGTGGTGAGGATTGCTGTGTCACGCAACCGCAAGGCTTGCTGGCCAACCTGATCCTGCTGCCGCCGGGCCGACACGAGATTGTCTGGCGTGCGACCAATCCGGAGGGCTTGACGGGCGAAGCTGTGCAAGTGGTGAATGTGCGTCCGCGAGTGGCTTTTGGTAAACATCAGGTGGCCGTGGAAAACACCAGTGTGCAGGTGCGTGTGATCCTCAATGGACGCTCGCCCTTCTATCCGCTGGAAGTGCCCTATGTCATCGACCCGGCAAGCACCGCGCTGTTAGGCATTGATCATGATGCAATGGACGGCAGCGTGACCTTTACCGAAGGGCAGACCGAGGTGTCATTTACCGTGAATCTGCTTGCAGGCGGCACTGCGGGTGATACCCGCTTGATCGTTCGCCTGGATGACAACTCACCGCGCAGTAACGAACCTATTCCGAACTACAACCCGACCAACCCGGATATTCGGGACATCAATGCCGGCGCTGCGGATCAGCACTTCATCAATATCGTTGAAGGCAACGTGATACCCAAGGTGAATCTGGTGATGAACCAGTCCGGTGCCGACACCATCCTGGTGGGTGCGGGTAGCGGTCCGGTGACAGCGACAGCCGTGGTGACTGACCCTAACCCAGGTGATACCCACAGCTTTAACTGGTCAGCAACCGACAGTCGCCTCAGCGATACTGATGGCAGTGCAACCAACAACGCCTTCGTGTTTGATCCGGCCGGTCAGGCGGGCTTACGCAAGTTGGAGGTGGTCACCACAGATTCAGCGGGTGGCGTGGACACCAGTCATCTCTACTTCCTTATCGTGCCGTCCTTACCTGCGCTGGATGCGGGCACAGACACCGATGAAGATGGGGTGGATGACCTGACAGAAGGCACCTCGGACACCAACAGCAACGGTATCCCGGATTACCTGGACAATATGCCGGCCAGCAACGTCCTGCCGCAGGTCATTATCAGCACCACGTCCTACCTGATCGAGTGTGATCCGGGCGTGCTCTGTGGTATCGGCCAGTTTGCCCTGGGTGGTGACTCCGGTGGTGTGCAGATCCTGAACGATGAATTGGGCGTTACCGAAGGGCTGGTTGCCGATGAAGACTTCGAACCGGCGGGTGGTATCTTCGACTTCGTGATCAGAGACTTGCCTACCGCTGGCCAAAGTGTGCGCATCGTTATCCCGCAACAGGCGCCGATTCCAGCCAATGCGGTCTATCGCAAATTCATGGGCGGCGAATGGGTGAACTTCGTCGAAAATGCGGATAACACCCTGCACTCCGCCCCCGGCAATCCCGGCTACTGCCCACCTCCTGGCGACGAAACCTGGGCGCCCGGTCTGGTGGAAGGCTACTTGTGTGTGCAGTTAAACATCCAGGACGGCGGCCCTAACGACGCTGATGGAGTGGTTAACTCCGCTATCGCTGATCCGGGTGCGGTCAGTTCGGCCAAACCGGTGGCGCCACCACCGCCTCCGCCGCCACCACCGGCTACCTCAATCGACAGTAAAGGCGGCGGTGCGCTGGATTGGACATGGCTTTTATTCGGAGGAGTGTTACTGGTGTTAAGACGTTATGGATCAAAAAAACCGGCGGTGCTATTGCTGGTGGTGGCGCTCTTCTCGGGCGCCAGCCAGGCCCAGCCGAAAGCAGGGGATACCTACCTGCGCCTGAGTGTGTACCAGGCAGAAGGGGACCAAAGCGCGGGCGATTTCAGCAGTGCTATGGCCAATGATGGCATGGCAGTAAGCCTGCGCGATTACGATGAATCACGTGTTGCCTACCGGTTGAGTGTCGGCTATCAATGGAGCGAAGCCACCTCGGTGGAACTGGGCTACCTGGACCTGGGTGATGTCACGGTTAACTTTGATACTACGGTTACCGATATGGCGGCCCTGACGCGCGCGCTGGAAGAACACTATCCCATGAGCGCCGACGGCTTCACGCTTTCACACCGCTTCGGCCATCACTTCACCTCCGGCTTGAGCTTGTCCGGTGAGGTCGGGATCTTTATGTGGGACGGCAAGATTGATGTCGACGGCGCCGCCATTGACCCCGACCTGGGCAGTGGCATAGACCCGCTGGTGGGGGTGCAACTGGATTACCGCCTGGCAGAGCCGGTGAGTCTGGGGCTCGGTTACCAGCGGATTTTCTTTGATGGTCAGGCGGTGGACTTGATGGGGGTTTCTGGGATCTGGCATTTCTAACTCACTAATAGATCGAATCTGTGCGAGTTAAGTGCGCACAGATTCGTTTCTGTTCCCCGTTGGTTTTGCTTTTATTTCTGCTTGTTTGTTGGTCGACTTTCCGCGCATTTTATCTTTCCCTTCCGTCCCCATTTGCGTTTATCCTCCAGTCATCACCCGTTTGTGAAGGAGGACTTATGTCTAAGATTGCTTTGATTACCGGCGCCTCATCCGGCTTTGGCGAAGCCTGTGCCCGTGCATTTGCGGCGGCGGGTTACGCCTTGATATTGGTTGCACGCAGTGAGGCGAAATTGCAGCAGTTAGCTATTGAGCTGGGGTCGAGGACGGCAGTTCACGTGGCTTGTGCAGACATGATGGATGCCGCAGCGGTGAAAGCGCTGGTGCTCAACTTGCCCGAGCCATTCCGCGCGGTGGATGTACTGATCAACAATGCCGGTCTTGCACTCGGTGTTGCGCCCGCCTACGACGCCGACCTGGACGATTGGGAAACCATGGTTGACACCAACATCAAAGGGCTGATGCGCATCACTCACCACTTGCTGCGGGGCATGGTGGAACGCAATCGCGGGCATATCATCAACATCGGTTCCGTGGCGGGTAACTGGCCCTATCCCGGCGGCAATGTCTACGGCGGAACCAAAGCTTTTGTGCAGCAGTTTTCGCGCAACCTGCGTGCGGAATTACTGGGCAAACAGATTCGCGTGACCAACTTGGAGCCGGGAATGGCGGAAACTCAATTTTCCATCGTGCGTATGAAGGGGAACACCGAGAAAGCCAGCCAGGTTTACGAAAACACCCAACCACTTACGGCCGGGGATATCGCCGACATTGCGCTCTGGGTTGCATCATTACCGCCGCACGTCAACATCAACACCCTCGAAGTCATGCCCACCTGCCAGGCCTGGAACACCTTCGCCGTCAGCCGCGACATGTAACCCTCCACCTCCCGTAGGTCGGATTAGCCGCCAGGCGTAATCCGACACCCAATTGCCCTGAATATACAAACCATATATATTCCGTATGTTTTCAATGCCAGAGACAACCCCATGGGTATCATCAAGATCACCGACGAATTACACAACGACCTCCGCGACGCCAGTCGCGCCATGGCGCGCTCAATCAATGCGCAAGCGGAATACTGGATGCGCATCGGCATGTTGGCGGAACTGCATCCGTCGCTGAACTATCAACAACTGACCCGCCGGTTATTAAAAACGGGAACCATGCCTTTGCTGGAGTTGGTTGATGAACTCGATCAGGATTAAAGACGCCGAGGACCTCGCCAAGATGCGCCACGCCGGTCAGTTACTCTCCCAGGTATTTGTCATGTTGGATGACTTCGTACGCGAAGGTGTCACCACAATGGAGATTAATCAGCGCGTTGAAACATTCATCACCAACGACTTGCAGGCGCGTCCGGCCAGCAAGGGCCAGTACGATTACCCCTACGCGCTGAATACCTCGGTCAACGACGTGGTATGTCACGGTATGCCCAAGGCCAATGAAAAATTAAAGTCCGGCAGTATCGTAAACCTGGATATCACCCTCGAAAAACACGGCTTTATTGCTGATTCCAGCAAGATGTACATGATCGGCGAGGTATCGCCGGCCGCGAGACGATTGGTGAAAACCACGTATGAAGCCATGTGGGCCGGTATTCGCCAGGTGAAACCCGGTGCGCGCCTGGGGGATATCGGCCATGCGATTCAACGCCATGCAGAGGCGGGGGGTTATAGCGTTGTGCGTGAATACTGCGGCCACGGTATCGGCCGGCAGATGCATGAAGGGCCGCAGGTGTTACATCACGGCAAACCCGGTACCGGTATGACCTTAACCGAAGGCATGGTGTTTACGATTGAGCCGATGATTAATCAGGGTGATTACCGGGTAAAAACCTTGAAAGATGGCTGGACGGTTGTCACGCGCGATAAAAAATTATCTGCACAGTGGGAACACACCGTGGCGGTGACCGCCAATGGTTTTGAAGTGCTGACACGTCGTCCTGAAGAAACACAATTGCTCTGACTCTTTCGGGCGACGACCTCAAGGTCGCCCGAACAATATCTTCATAAAGTGCTTTGCTTTTTCATTGCACACTTCTGCGTAAAATTTTCTTGCTTGTTGCTCATTCTGGTGCAGTAAAACCCCAAATTTTTGTGGTGCTGATGAATATCTGGTGCATGCCAGAGATATCCTGGTGCGTCTTGTGTAATCGCTTTTTTTGCACGGCTAAACGTGTTAAGAATGCAGCTCGCGTATTTTGCGTCGCGTAATTACTGTCGGTATTTTACCGCATGAGAATCTCTTCACATTGACATCGCTGTCAAGGTCTTGATGACTACTTGTGTGTGAGCCGGTTGATTATCTGATGCACAAATACGGTGATGTTTTTGTTGTAAATCGGCGATGCACACGCGTTCGGTCAAAAAAGTATGCGACACAAACTGGGTCAGACATACATAGCGCGGTGTATTAAAAACAATTAGTCACGTCGACCTTGTTGTAGGTCAGATGTGGCATTCAGCAGAAGCTTATCGTTATGTCACCATTCTCACGGTCACGCGCCGTGGCAAGATTCTTTTTGCCTGCGGTTTTGTTTGCGTTGTTTTCTGATGGTGCTCACGCACATGTCAAATGGTTTTCTGAACCAACAGTCGCTGCCACTGATCCCGGTTTTACCCACAGCGAAATCATCACAGCACTTTTGCTACTGTTGATATTGTTAGCTGTTGCCCGATGGTTAAATGCCCAGGCATTGAAGCACAGTGATACCTGTTGTGCTTCTTGGCGTCACGACTCAAAACCGCTCGGCTACGCCTTTCTGTTGTTATCTATTTATTTCCTGGGTTGTACGTTTTCAGGTTTTATCCTCGCTCCGCATATTGCCGCAACCAAAGGCATGACAGCGCTTTGCATTGGTTTGCAGGCCATGGTATCGATACTGTTGTTACTCAATCGTGCACAGGCATTTATAGCGGGATTAATCTTGTCGTTGTTTGTGGTGGCCGGCCTCGCGGACGTCACTTTTTTGTTGGAATATCTGCTGTTGTTGGGGTTGGCCTGGCTGGTTTATTCAACGCAACAGACCCCGAACGAGCAGACGATGATGATTCTGCGTGGTGCGTTAGGTATTTCGTTGGTGGGCTTGGCATTAACAGAGAAATTGCTGCAACCGGAATTGGCCATGAATGTCCTGCAACAATATCCGCTCAATTTTATGGCGCACGTGGGTGTACCTTTCAGTGATAAATGGTTTGTGCTGGCGGCGGGTATGGTGGAGTTGTCGGTGGGTTTGTTGCTTATGCTTGGTTGGCTGGTGCGCACTACTATGCTGGTGTTATTGGCATTGATGGTTGTCAGCAACAGTTACTTCGTGATGATCGATAACCATGCACTGGCCTTGATGGAATTAATCGGGCATCTGCCGGTATTTGCAGCGGGTATTTTGTTGTTGTGTTACAGCAGCACCATCACACGCAATGCGTGCGAGCCTGCGCTACAAATTCGCTCTGCCATAACAACAGAGCGAAGGCTATCGGCAGAGTCCGGGCGTTAAAAGTAAAAGTTCCGGCGATTAATGGTGGCTTTGTGATGGGTGCGGTTTCTTGGTAGCAGGTTTAACACCAATCTTACGCACGCTGTTACCATCGAGTTCCGCGATGGTCCACACCATGCCATTCCATTCCACATGATCGCCAAGGACTGGTTTACCGCCAATCATTTGAGTGACCAATGAACCGAGGGTTTGTTGGCCATCAAGGTCACCAAGGTTAAAGGCGTAGAGCATTGCAAGGTCCTGCAGTTCGGCATCGGCTTGCAAGATAAAGTCGCCGAAGAAGCTCAGATCCAGGTTGCGCATGGGGGCCTCGCTGAACAGTTTACCCAGATTCGGCAGATCGTACTCATGACCAACCACGCAGATGATGTCGCCGGCCATCAGGCGCGTGCTGCCGGACGGGTGCAATAGTTCTTTATCGCGAAACAGGGCAGCAATACGTGTGTTCTCTGGCATATGTAATTCGCGCAGGGCGGCACCGATACACCATTTCTCGGCCCCTAATTTATAAATAAATAATTCCCATTGGCTGGCGAGATGAATCTCCAAACCCGCCCGCGAAAACGGCATAGGAACGGAAGGGACCACCACATCGGCTTTTTTGGCAGCAAATGTGAGGGTGGTGCCTTGTAGCAGCAGCGACACCAGCACAATAAAGAAGGCGACATTGAAGAAGAGTTGCGCATTGGGCAGGCCGGCCATCATCGGGAATACCGCGAGGATGACGGGTACCGCACCGCGCAATCCAACCCAGGCGATAAAGCTGCGCTCGCGCCAATTGAAATTGCGAAATGGCAGCAGGCCGATGAGCACCGACAGAGGCCGCGCGAACAGGATCATCCACAGCGCCAGACCCAATGCAGGTAAAGCGATAGGCAATAACTCGCTTGGCGTCAGCAGCAATCCCAGTACCAGGAACATGCCGATCTGGCTTAGCCACGCCAGGCCGTCAAACATATGCAGGATGCCGTGGCGGTTGCGAATCGGGCGGTTACCCAGCATTAAGCCGCACAAATAAATAGCCAGGATGCCGCTGCCGCCCAGCGCGGTCGTGATGGCATAGATAATCAGACCACCGCTGACGGCCAGCAGAGGATAAAGTCCGTCGGCCAGCTGCATCCGGTTGATCAGTTGCAGCAACAGCCATCCCCCGGTTAAGCCCAACACAATACCCAGGCCAAACTGGCGCAGCAGCTGTACCAGAAAGCCCAGATCAAAACCGGTTTGACCGGCGGCGATCATGTCGATCAGCGCAATGGTCAGGAACATCGCCATGGGGTCGTTGCTACCGGATTCGATCTCCAGTGTGGCGCTGACACGTTCATTCAGGCCGCGACCGCCGAGCAGGGAAAATACGGCTGCCGCATCGGTAGAACCTACGATGGCGCCGATCAACAGTCCCTGCATCATATCCAGTTTAAATAACCAGGCCGCCAGCATGCCGGTCAAGCCGGCAGTAATAACGACGCCCAGAGTGGCGAGTGAGAGGGCAGGCCAGAGGGCCACACGAAAGCTGGCAGCGCGCGTGCGCATACCGCCATCGAGCAGGATCACCGCCAGCGCCAGGTTACTGACCAGATAGGCCATCGGGTAATTGTTGAAGATGATACCGCCGACGCCGTCCACACCGGCGATCATGCCGACAGCTAGAAAGATGACGAGGATAGGAATACCCAGGCGCGAAGAGAAAGAACTCACCAAAATACTGGCCGCAACCAGGATGGCACCGATTAAAAGAATGGTATTGATAGTACTCGCGTCCAAGATAAAGCAATTCCTGTGGGATAATTAGCTGTAATGTAACGCAAATCGCGTGCCAGCGATTTTAACCTGAGCTGGCGAGCTGTTAAAAGAAAGATTGTCCGCGCACCCTCATCAGTCTGTCACGAATTCTTCACGTCTGCCTGCCATTCTCGGCAGTACAACCCCTGAATTGATAATGATCGTGGGCAGCTATGTTTGATCTCGGATGGGCAGAGTTAATGTTTCTGGCGGTATTGGCGCTGGTGGTGGTCGGGCCGCAGGATTTACCCAAACTGGCGCGTGCCGTGGGTAAATTGTGGGGCCGCCTGCAGCGCTTTTATCGTGACTCCTTGCATCAACTTCACAAGCTGGAAACCGAGATGGATATCGCGTCCAAACCGGATCAACGCAACCAGCCATCTTATTATGATCTCTTGCCCGAACACGTGCGCCAGGCGATGGAGCAATCAGAGCCCAGTCGCGATGCCGCACACAATCAACGCGTACAGGAAATGTATGCAGAGGCCATGGCCGAAGTGAAAGCCGCTCATGCGCCAAAAGACGATGGGCAAGATAACCGTGTACCCGATTCAAAGGCAGCCGGATTATGACCACGGATTCGCTGGATTTAAGTCGCGCACCGCTCTTGTCACATCTGTTGGAGTTACGTCGGCGTCTGTTGCAATGTCTGCTGGTATTTTTTGTGGTATTTGTCGGTTGCTATTTAATGGCGGAAGACATTTATCACTTCCTGATGCAACCCTTGGTTGAAGTCTTTGGCGAAGCATCCGGGCG
>CAMPIG010000016.1 GCA_946886255.1 uncultured Cellvibrio sp.
CAATTCGGTGGTCGAAGTCCAGGGCAAAGGGTTGTGGCCCCACTCGCCGGCAACACCGTTTGGCCCCACAATCGGTTGGCCACGCCAGGCCAGACCCGCACCGCAGCCGGTCCCCAGAATGCCGGCAAAGACCAGGTCGTGTCCCTTGCCCGCGCCATCGGTGGCTTCCGACACCGCCAGACAATTGGCATCGTTAGTGACTTTCACCTCCCGCTGCAGATGACGCGACAAATCCTGTTGGAGCGGTTTGCCGTTAATCCAGGTGGAGTTGGCATTTTTGACCAGCCCGCTCTTGCGCGATACGGTCCCCGGAATGCCCACGCCCACCGGCAAATTGCCGATGCCGGCGGCGGCTTCAGCTTGGGCCACCAACCCTGCAACGGCTTCTATCGTCGCTGCATAATCATCACGCACAGTCGGGATACGCGTGCGAAACAGTTCGCCATTTGCGCCGCTGAGCAAGATGACCTCGGTTTTGGTACCTCCCAAGTCAATACCAATACGCAGTTGTGCCGCTGTTTCCACCATAATCGAACCTACCGTTGTCTGTACCAAATCCGGGGAGCCCCTTGAAGATGCGCGATTATAGGTTTGCCGTCATGGCGCACGCAAACCAGCCTATGGCCAATATCCATAAAAGGTCTACACTAAAGACAGTCTGCCCCAAGTGCAGGATTGATGATGCAAGGTTGAGGTATTAAGAGGTTATGACAGAACACCGCGAAAGACGTCGCTTCAGCCGCGTGAATTTTTCTACGCCCATCACTCTGTTGCAGGGCGATCAGCAATGGTATGGCAAATTATTGGATATTTCACTCAAGGGTGTTCTTGTAGAGATGCCGACAGCCGCCAATTACGACATGCATTTATCCCTGACCGCCAACATTACCCTTTCGGACCAGGCCAATATCGATATGATCCTTCAGCCCACTCACCAGGAAAATAATCTGCTCGGCCTGGAGTGTATATCGATTGATATGGAAAGCATCGGTCACCTGCGTCGATTGATTGAATTAAATCTTGACGATCCCTCTGCCGCAGAGCGTGAACTGACAGAATTAATTGCCACCATTTGAGACACCACCATGACCGATAATAACAACCCCGCCGACCGTCGCAATCAACCACGCTTTCCCATGCGCGCCTATGCACAGTTGGCTTATTCCAGTAAAAAATGGGAAGTTCATATTCTCGACATGTCCATGACCGGGGCGCGCATTGCGTTGTTGAGTGAACATTTATTACGCGCGGGCGACCGGATCAAACTCTTCATCAACAGTGAAGAAATCGGCTTGCAAGAAGCGGAGAAAAAAAATCTTAATATGCACGGTGAAATTGTGCATATCCGCGACCACATCCTCGGTATTGAACACCGACCTGCCACAGAGATGGATAAACAATTACTCGTCTTGTTGCTCGCGCAAACCGACGCGTAGCGTGCTGTCAAGATCACTATTCGGCATTGTGCGCCATATAAAATAATTTTTCCTTTAGTCTTTACGAAAGATGCTGCTATTTCCGAATATGTAATATCGTGAAATATCTCGACCGGGATTTAGCGTCTACAGTGTTTATGTATTTTTAATTTCTACATAAATCTGTACTAAAGGAGTTAGCCGTGAACCGTGTATCCTCACTGTCCAGTCCCGGTCTTATCATATTATCCTTGGCATTATGGTGTGGCGCGCCAACCGCCCTTGCCGATTGTCAATCCGATCCCCGTTGGTTTCCGCACTCACAAACACCTGAGCCCTGGACCACGGGCTTTAACAACAACTGTGACTTTCACCAATGGTCCTGGCAGACATTTTTGTGGTTAACCAAAGAGGTGAATGGCAAGCCGCTGTTTCTGTCCTTCTCCTCACCCAATTCCCTGATCGATGATGTGCCCTACCGTGGCATGATGCCGCGCATGCAAAAAAGTAATACGCCGGAATCTTTCAATGAATTTTTGCAAGCCGGCACAGACGGCATCATGGTGGATCAGCAGGGTCGTGCAATTTATTACTCGCAACACATCGACAGCAATTTTGTGAAATTTATATTGAGCAATAAATTGACTGACCCAGCGGTGGTACGGCAGTTTAATCCCACCACAAACTTCCCGGAGGGCACCATGGAACTCAAAGTTTCATGGAAAATTGTGCAGCCCGGCGATGACACATCTGACATGTTCACTATGGATAGTGAAATCAATAAATTGATTAATAAGAATGGCAAGATCGTTGTCGACCCGAACCAGCGCGATAAGGTTAAGCTGGCGCTGGTGGGTTTTCATATTGCCGGGGTTGTCGAAGGTCATCCCGAGATGATCTGGGCTACTTTTGAACATAAACGCAATGCACCTGTCGTCCCGGCAAACGCCACACCAACGACCGTCGTGTCCGATCAGGATTGGACTTTTTATAAAGCCAATACCCAATACAAGGACTGCAATGTCAATTACGCCAATACCAATACATTAACGCTTGATGAAGCCACGCAGTTATTAAGCCCTTCGACCCAGGCGTGTCGCCAGTTTGAATTCGGCAATGATCCCAACAGCAAGAATCCTAACGTCCAACAGAATGATGCCAATATTGCCAGCCTGAATGCCGATGTGCTGAAACACCTGGATGCGGATGACGTGTGGCGAAATTATTTTGAAGTGGGTGCGATCTGGTTTGCGGCGATTGACGGCCTTAAGCCAAATATGTCGCTGGCGACAGATGAGATTCTCACCGGTTCGGTAAAATTATCCAACGCGACGATAGAAACCTATACGCAAGTGCAGAGCACCATGAACAACTGCTTCCGCTGCCATAACACCATGCAAGCATTTCCTGGCAACCCCGACCTTGCACCGCTGCCCGCGCTGAATATCAATATCAGCCACGCATTCCAGAATATTTATTTCTGGTCACAAGATACCACGGACGCACAATAATTGAGATTGAGGAGCAGAATCATGTCGAATACCTATTTCAGAGTTCACCCGAGCATTAATTTTTCCCGCGTCGGTGTCAGTGAAGAATATTATCTCGCCCCCGAAACCGCTGCAGGAAAATTAGTAGATAAGCAAAGCGGAATCTTCGGTGGGTTGCCGATTAAAACCGGTACAGAAAACACGCCCATTGAAGCCAGCGATCTGCGCGATAGCCAGCAAAACCCCAAACGCCAGGCCGCACGCTTTCGTATCTACGCTTATGACACGCCGCAAACGGTCTATCCATCTACCGATCCGGGCCGCGAAGTAAAGATCGGTGATGTGGTCAATGGAAAAACTATTAAAGATATTGTTTGGCAAGTTCACCTCGCCAACAAAAAAGCCAACAATTACACTATTACCAGCGCTAATAAAGAAGAAGAGGGTATTGTTGCTTATGAAAATAACAATACTCCGCCAGTGCGCAACGAAACATTAATACCCGGCACGCCATCCGACCCGGAGCGGCTAACAAAGCTGGTGATCGATGCTGGCCCGCGCGCCTTATTCGCGTCGACCAACGGCGCCTCTGCGTTACATTTTAACGCTAAGACGCCCGCCACTTACACGGATAATGCCGGCAACATCTGTCAGGTATCACATTACCCTTACAGTTTTCCCAGTGATCATTTCGGTACGTTTAATCCCCGGGGAGTGATTGACACACTGGGAGAGATGACGATCGAAGCCAACACCGGGCGTTTGATTGTGCTCGGCGGCTATGGTCGCGCCAGCGGCATTGTGGAGAACGGTAAACCACCCGCCCTCAACGATGCGATTGATAACGATAAATGGTTTGATGACACATCCGACGGCCCGGTCACAGCGACCATTATCTTTAATGATGGCTCAACCGCTTCCGTGGTTCACGGTTGGGTTGTGTGCACCGACCCCGGTTTTGCGCCACAAACCCGCAACGTGGTTTCCACTTGGGACGATGCCTTTTCAACCTGGGTCGAACAATTAAATTTGATTCCGGCGATGCACGCCAACGGCAATTACAACAGCAACTACACAGCCTCGTTTGACGAACATGTCATGCCGATTTTTCATGGCGCTTTGTTGCAACGCTGGAATACTAACTTGCCCGGCGCCGGGGTGAATGGTCACAACTTTGTTGCGTCTATAAAACCCAGCGACAACCCGAAAGAAAAGATTCCCAATTTAAAAAGTTTGATTCGCGACCCTAATAACACGCAGGAAGATGCAGAAGGCGTAAAAATGCCGTTGGCACTGGGCGATGCGATGAAAAGCTTTTTAAGCCTGACGCCTACGCAGTATTTTTTGTTGATGCAATGGTACGACGGAAAATCCGTGGCAGCGGCACCCGCCATCGGCTTCGGCGAACAGCTTGATCAGGTGGTGCTGGAGAATTGCCTGGGCGGACGTTATTCCCCCGGTATCGACCTTACCTTTATCGTGCGCGATGTGAATTTGTACGTGCAGCAATGGCAAGGCGAAACCGGCCCCTTCCGCATCAATATGCAACCGCTCGATTACAGCAAAGTCACAACCGGTCAGCCGTTTTTGCAAGAAGGCTACGTGCCCTTGCGCACGGCGGCGGTCGAACCCGGTGATTTGTGTAAGTTTATGTCGCTGCCCTGGCATACGGATTACAACAGCTGCGCCACCCACACCCCGGACCCTAATCCCGCCGGTAACAATACGCTTTACTGGTCCTGGCCAGCACAGCGTCCGGTGAATGTGTACCCCGCCAGCCAATGTACTTACAGCAACGGCAAGTGGAATCTCGGTGGCCAGGTTTTCAGTGTGCGTGGTAACGAGGGACAAGGCACACACAGCGATTTCCCACAACAGGAGGGACGTTACCAATGCTATTTTGATTTTGTGCAGAACTGGCAAAAGGTGGGCTTTGTTATTCAGGGAACCCAAATTCCCGATGGTCAGGGTGGTAATTACGGCACGGATAAATTCCTTGAAGTGGCCAGCCTGTTTACGACGGAAGGACAAACCGTTGAACCCTGGCCAACGTCAGCAATACCCGGCTACGTTGCACCTAAAAACTGTGGCCCTGCATAATTTTTATGGCTGCAAAACAAACCATTGCGATTATCGGTGGCGGGCCTGCGGGGTCCGCCACCGCTATCGCTTTACTCAATGCGTTAAAAGATCAACCTTGTGCGGTGGATGTCTGTATATTTAATCGCCCCAAGGCAAAAGGCTGGCAGGTTGGCGAAACCATTCCGCCGGCGGCGACTGGCGTTTTGCATGATCTGGGCCTTGCCCACATTTTGGATCACAATGTACACAGTGAATGTGCTGGCAGTTTGTCACTGTGGGGCAGCGATCAAGCAGTGGCAAATGATTTTTTGCTGGACCTCAGTGGTACCGGTTTTCATTTAAACCGCACCGCTTTTGATGCAAGTCTCTTGCTAGCTGCATGTGCACGCGGTGCGAGATTATTTGACGGCTACAATCTGCGTTCAGTCAGCGAGCGTTTTACCCTGGATTTTACCGTGCAAAGAAAAACCGAAAGCATTCATGCCGATTTTGTCGTGGATGCCAGCGGTCAAAGTGCTGGCTTTGCGCGCCGCCTGGGGATTGCGCGTAACCTGATTGATGAGGTTATCTCCGTTTATGCACGCATTCCTTTTCATTCCGAAAATTTTCCCAGCCATACGTTAGTTGAAGCTACCGAACAAGGCTGGTGGTACCTGTCAAAAATTCCCGGCAATCAGTGCATGGTGTCTTTCACCACCGATAAACACCACATCACTGAACGCGATCTGCTGCGCGATGACAATTGGGCAAAAACCTATGCAGCAACCCGCTGGATAAATCAATTTCTTCCTGTGGATTTTGTACGTAATGGCGAAATACAAACAGCATCTGCCTGCTCGGCTATTTTATCGGCCTGTGTCGGCGATCGATGGTTGGCCGTCGGCGATGCAGCCAGCAGTTATGATTCAATTACCTCCGCAGGCATCACCAAATCGCTATTACAAGGCCAGCTAGCCGGATCTGCTATTGCGGATTTTCTACTGGAAAATACCACCGACAGCCTTGCGCAATACCAGCATCAGGTTTTTGAGCAATTTAATCACTACCTGGGATTACGCCATTACCTCTATCACCGGGAACAACGTTTTGCTGAACAGGCTTTTTGGCAAAGGCGTTTAGCGGTGTAATTGAAACATTACCGCCGGGCAGAAAACTTATACGCCATAACTACGCCACAATAGAAACTACACCTATTCATTCCCCTGCACTTTGCGAAGTTCACGGAACAAACGCTCCCACCTGCTTTCCTAAAAATTCAAACCCTGTAATTTTTTTGTTGTTGTGTTAGCCAGGCAACATAACAGCACAACGATTTTCTGTTCAGAAGGAATGACATTATGAATCAGTCAACGCAAAAGCCGATGATCATTATTACCGGCGCGGCCGGTAATCTCGGTCAAGCGCTGGTTGCCGCACTTAAACAGGATTATCGCGTTATTGGGCTCGACAGAAAATCTGCCGAGGGTGTTGCAAAAAGTTTTTCTATCGACCTCACCTCAGCCACGTCTGTAAAAGAGGCACTCCAACAATTGCATGAAGAGGAAGGTGATGAAGTCGCTGCCGTGATTCACCTGGCAGCCTACTTTGACTTTACCGGCGAAGAATCACCGTTGTATGAACAGGTAAATGTCCAGGGCACACGCCAGATACTGGAAGCACTGCAAGGCTTCACCGTTAATCGTTTTATCTATGCCAGCACGATGCTGGTTCATGAACCCGGCTCGCCCGGACAGAAAATTGATGAAACCAGCCCGCTGGGCCCGCGTTGGGCGTATCCAAAATCCAAAGCAGAAACCGAAGCGGTTATTCAACAATACGCGCAAAAAATTCCTTACACATTATTACGCCTGGCTGGTATTTACGATGAACATACCGCCGTGCCTACACTCTCGCATCAAATTGCGCGTATTTATGAGCGACGGGTAAAAGGCAAATTATATTCCGGTGATACAGCGGCAGGGCAAGCCTTCTTGCATAAAGACGATATGATTCAAGCATTTTTGCAAACCATCAAGCACCGACATGAACTTCCCAAAGAACATGCCTTGTTGATCGGTGAGCCTATTTGCCTGAGTTACGATACATTGCAAAACCGTATTGGTGAGTTACTGCATGGTGAATCGGAGTGGCACACTTACACCGTGCCCGAGCCTATTGCGAAAGTGGGTGCATGGCTTGAGGAAAAAACGGAACCCGTGGTACCGGATGATTTTGATAAGGGAGAAAAACCTTTTATTCGCGCCTTTATGATCGACATGGCATCGGACCATTATGAAGTGGATATTCGCCGTGCGCGCGATGCGTTAGCCTGGGAGCCACAACATGCACTTTATGATGTGTTACCGGCGATGATTGAAAATATGAAAAAAAATCCGTTGGATTGGTATGCCGCCAATAAAATTACACCGCCGGATTGGGCTTCTGAAGCCAGGGAACGTGGGCGCAACCCCAACGACATCTTAAATACCTATCAAATGCAATATCGCCGGCAACATCATCGCAATATCTGGGCTTCGTTTATGAACATGGGACTCGGTGCCTGGCTCATCAGCTCCGCACCAGCCATGAATTATGCTGCCACACCCATGGCATACAGCGATGCGATCAGCGGTGGATTATTAATGTTGCTTGCGTTCGTGTCGCTCTCCTGGAGGATGGGTTGGGCACGTTGGGGCTGCGCTGTCATCGGTATCTGGTTGTTGTTTGCCCCGTTAGCATTCTGGACGCCCAGTGCCGCTGCTTATCTCAACAATACGTTGGTCGGCATGCTCGCCATAGGTTTTGCCATATTAACTAAACCCACACCGAATCTTTCACCGGTGGCGGCCCTGACCGGACCGGATATTCCACCGGGCTGGAACCGCAATCCTTCAAGTTGGTTTCAACGAGCGCCGATTATTATTTTAGCGTTTATCGGATTTTTTATTTCCCGTTATATGACCGCCTATCAACTGGGCCATATCGACGGCGTTTGGGATCCATTCTTTTCAGGCGTCGACAGCCCGAAGAACGGTACAGAATTTATTATCACTTCGCCCTTGTCTGAGGCCTGGCCAGTACCGGATGCCGGTTTGGGTGCAATGACGTATGCGCTGGAAATTCTGGTCGGACTTATCGGCTCGCAAAAGCGCTGGCGCACCATGCCGTGGCTGGTTACGCTGTTTGGCATCATGATCGTGCCGCTGGGTATTGTGTCGATTACGTTTATTATCATCCAGCCTATTTTGCTGGGAACCTGGTGTACGGTATGTTTAATTGCAGCAGCAGCGATGTTAATCCAGATTCCTTATTCTCTGGACGAATTGCTCGCCACTGGCCAATTTTTAAAACGACGTCACGACGCAGGAAAGCCGGTGTTAAAAATATTCTTTACCGGCGACACCGATGAAGGCAAACCCCAATCGGAAGACAGTAATTTTGAGCAAAAGCCCGGCGATATTCTGCGCGAATTCTTCAGGGGCGGCGTCGATCTCCTCTGGAATCTCGCCGCGTGTATTTTGTTGGGTATTTCCTTGATGCTCACCCGCGTTACACTCGGGCATGAGGGCAGTATGGCTAACTGGGATCACTTGATCGGCTCACTGATTGTCACCGTCGGTGTCTGCGCACTTGCCGAGATGGCCCGGCCAGTTCGCTTTCTAATTATTCCCTTGGCCTGTGTGTTACTGATAACGCCGTTTGTGTTTGATGTGAGCGGATTATCTGTGGCACTGACATTGATCGTGGCGGTTGCATTGATTGTATTGAGTATTCCGCGCGGCCCGATACATAGCCAATTTGGTCACTGGAACCGTTATCTGGTGTAAATGCTACAACGCGTCCAGTGCTTCCTGTAAATTTTTAACGGCGATCACTTCAATGCCGGGATTTTTTTCGCGTGGCGCATTGGCGTAAGGCACAATGGCTTTTTTAAAGCCATGCTTTGCCGCCTCACGCAGACGTTCCTGGCCACTCGGTACCGGACGAATTTCACCAGAGAGACCGACCTCGCCAAATACCATCAGATCCTCCGGTAAAGCGCGATCACGAAAGCTGGAAACAATCGCCACCAATACCGCCAGGTCCGCACTGGTTTCCATCACCCGCACACCACCGACGACGTTCACAAATACATCCTGATCGCCCACCATAATGCCTCCGTGGCGATGCAAAACGGCGAGCAACATCGACAACCGGTTCTGATCCATCCCCACCGCCACGCGGCGCGGATTACCAAGGTGACTGTCATCCACCAGCGCCTGGATTTCTATCAACAATGGGCGTGTGCCTTCCCACATCACCATCACCACCGAACCGGAGGAGACATCCTCCGCGCGCTGCAAAAAAATGGCCGAGGGATTATTCACTTCGCGCATGCCTTGTTCGGTCATGGCAAATACACCCAGTTCATTCACCGCACCAAAGCGATTTTTATGACCGCGCAAGGTTCTGAAGCGCGAATCATTATCGCCCTCTAACAAGATCGAACAATCGATCATATGTTCAAGGATTTTCGGCCCGGCGAGCGAACCGTCTTTGGTAACATGCCCGACCAGAATCAACACCGTACCGGTTTGTTTGGCAAACCGCGTGAGGTACGCCGCGCTCTCGCGCACCTGCGAAACCGAACCGGGTGCAGAGGTAATATCTTCCATGTGCATCACCTGGATCGAGTCGATCACCATCACCTTGGGTGCCACTTTTTGTGCAGTCGCGCAGATGGTCTCCACACTGGTTTCGCTGAGCATTTGTAATTTATCGGTAGGCAAACCGAGACGCTGTGCGCGCATGGCGACTTGTTGCAGGGATTCTTCGCCAGTGATGTAAAGTGCGGGCATAGTCCGCGCGAGATTGCACAATGTTTGCAATAACAATGTGGATTTACCGGCGCCGGGATTACCGCCAATCAACACCACCGAACCGGGCACAAAACCGCCACCCAATACGCGATCAAATTCACCGGTACCGCTACTGAAACGCGGCAGGTCAGTCAGACTGATTTCCGCCAGAGTTTGCACATTACCACCGGCCGCCGCGCCGGCGTAACCCTGGAATTTAGCAGAACGATTACTCGGGATTGGTCCCAGCCGCACTTCCGACAAACTGTTCCACACACCGCATTCGGTGCATTGGCCCTGCCATTTGCTGTACTCAGCACCGCAGTCGTTACACACAAATGCACTTTTGGTTTTCGTTGCCACGGGTGAGTCCTCGTAAGCAGAAATTTATTCAGATTTTTCCGTTGTCATAGGGGCACTTCGTATTACGTTTGTCATTAGGGTATGGGTTTCGAAACCCATACCCTAACGCCAAACTCGTATAGTGCAACTTGATGCTTCAGTTATCACGCTTTATCGTTCGTCAACTTCAAATAAATACCCAAACCAACCAGCAATGCCACCGCCGCCATCAGCATCCATACGGCGCTGTTCAAATGGGTAGCATCACCTAACAAGGATTTGAACATCAACAACAACGATTCAATCGATACCGCTATTACAATGGCCGACATAAAGCGACTGATGGTGCGACGGCTGGAGCCCTGGTGGTGAATGTCTTTGTGCAAGAGCACTTCTTCTTCAAGAATCGTTTTTCCCAAATCGAAAATCGCCAAGCCCAATGTAATTAAAATTACAGTGCTGAACGCCTGCGTCGCGGTGTTGGTGTGTTTGTAAATCACTTCGAACAAGGAACTGCCCGCCGAGAATAACAACAATCCGGACACCAACACCAGCAGCACGCCGATGATGCCGTAAACCACCTGAAAGATCGGGTGAATCCGACGGCGCAGTTCATCACCATTGAGGAAGCTGATCAGCTTTTCGAGATTAAAATTAATCACCAGATAACTCACCTTGCCATCCGCAGCGGTAAATCGCTGTACCGCCGACAAAGCGAGTTGGTGAGTTGCGCTCGACAAATAGGGAGAGGTTACTGTGATGGCCCGATGATTATCCCGCGCTGCTGAATAGTAAACACGATTGCTGCGATCCGACCCCAAACCCGCTTCACGCCGTTTGGAATCCGCAATCCCCGGCGCTGCAGCTGAATCGGTTGTTTGTATACCTTGTTCATCAAGACAATACAACAACTCTACAAAGGGATAGGATTTATATAACTTATCCACGACTTGCCCCAGCTCTTCTGGAGAGCTGGCAATCTTATTCGGCGCCAGCGTGGTGACAATAGATTCCAGCAGCCGATCAATCTGCGGCTGGTACTCGTCGTATTTTTTTAACAGGTATAAATAATTGCGTGGGGTCATGATAGGGAGGTTTACCTTGCAACAGAATTGAAATGCTATTGGTACGGTTAATATGCCGCAATACGAACCAGGAAAACTCCCAACTAAAAAAGATAGCTGGCGGTGGTCGATATAGCTACCGCTGTGGATTTTATCATAAGGCGTTCGGGGGTGCCAAAGCGGCATCTCTGGCAGGCTGCATGGCGGGTGGCCCAGTACTCAGAAGGCAATGATGCAGGAGGACAGGTCAAAAAAAGGCGTCCGATAAAACGGGACGCCAATCAAGCAACATGGAACCGAGAGGCTTGAAACGATCAGATTACTGTTTCAAGCACTCGCCATAATGAAACAATTACCCGTTTTTCTTCGGCGAACTTGAATGGCTATATCCGCCCGTCGTTAATTCGCGTCTATAGTGTTCAATTAATGCTTGTGTGTCTTTTTTCAACACAACTATCGCCTCATTACCCAACTGCGCCACCGCCTTATTTTTTGTTAATTCTCGCTTAAACTGCCTAAGTCGTTCATACAGAATGCGCTTTTTTCTGTGACAATCATGCCGGGCATCTTGCTTGCCGCGATACAATGTACCATCAAGTTCGCACTTATTTGCTTGTTGGATATCGTCCATAATTCCTTCCAACTTCCTAATGAATGGCGAGTTGTTTTCCAACTCAGTCAGGTATGCAGCGAATAGATGTTGCAGCGATGTAATGCTGGTCACCACATTAATCGCAAATGTTTGCTCCTGACGATTCCCGGCCTTGTCCTCAGCAACTACAACAATCTGATGTGAGCCCAATTTACCCGCGACAGCCACGGATGTCGTGTTTTGCGCCGGGTCATTGGTTATCAACATTCCATCGAGACGTACTTCTACAAACCCTACACCGGAAACAGCATCGACCCACTGAATGTCAAGCGTTTGATAATCCTCAATCGTGCCCCCGTTTGTTACAGGAACGTCAAGCGCTGATAGCTGAACAACGGGTGCGGTTTTATCGATGTTGATGACCCGGTGATTGATCGATTCAATATTGCCAGCCTTATCTTCACTCCAGAAGATTAAATCATTGGCTCCTTCAGTGATTATTGAAACACGGGTGCCGGACTGCACAGCCGTTGAGCCCATGGTATAAAAGGTATCTGCAACACCGGAATTGTTATCCGTCGCGCTCAAGGTCACGACGACATCTCCCGTCATCCATCCTTGGGGAGCATCACTTAACGTAACCGGGGCAACCACATCAGCATGGAACCTTACTTCCGCCATATTTCCAAACCAGTTACCCTGGTTATAAATACGTATGTAGCGATATGTTTGTTGAGCACTTGAAGCCAATGTCTGCCAATCTTTGGTGGCAACCGCACCGGAAGAAATCGTTGTCCATGTCACGTTGTCAACTGAACCCTGGACGACCGCACCATTGATACGAGTGTAATACTGATCCTGTCTTGCCAGCACATCGAGCCCACTAAACCATATTGAATTTCCCTCTTTGAAATCAAAGGTGATATAACCACCATTGCCACTCGCCCCCATTCGAAAATCCGATACCGAATCAGGGTTCCCGTCAAACAGCGCGTTAACATTGGCTAAGGTCACTGATTCATTGGGACGACCATAGGATGTAGAGGGGTCAATTAAATTCGTTTTTTCTGTCAGGTTGTTTAGCAGGTCATCGCGGTGAATCAGGTAGAGCGCTGAGTCATCGGTACTTTGGTTTTCTGGCGCACCGGTTGCTCCGCTTGCACTGGTGTAATTGATAGCGAACTGGATGTACCCTTGATTAATATTGCCGGCCATAGTCGCGGTGGCAAGCCAGACACTATCGTTAATTTTTTCTACCGTCGCAGCGACACCCTGGATAGTCACTTGCATATTCTCAATGGCTGCTGTAGTGCCGATGTTCAGACTGACCTGATCACCCATATGCACCAACCCGCTGCCATCCGCTACTGCCGACACCAACGAGATGGTATTAATCAGATCCACTGGCCCCTGATATTCGCCGTGGAATCTGACCTCTGCCATATTACCAAACCAGTTACCGCCATTATAAATACGGATGTAGCGATAGCGTTGTTGGTCATTGATGGTGAGCGGTTGCCAATCGGTCGTTGCGCGCGCTGCGCTGGAAATCGTGGTCCACTGTTGATTGTCATTCGATGCCTGAATAACTGTTCCACTGATCCGTGCATAGTAACCATCCTGTCGCGCAAGAATATCCACACCGGCAAGGGAAACGGAACCACCGGGGTTGAAATCAAAGGTGATATAACCACCACTGCCATTGCCGCCCAAACGGAAATCAGAAACCGTTCCCGTATCGTTATCAAATAAGGCATTTACCTGCTGCGCCGTTACCGAGGCACTGGGGCGACCATATGAAGTGGAGGGGTCTATCAGGTTAGCGAATGAAGGAATGTTGTTGATAAGGTTAGTGCCATTGGTCAAATATAATGTTGATTGGATGAAGGCATCATTTACTTCGCCTGTTGCAGGTATCGTGTATTGCAAATAATAGGAGAGGATTCCAGGTGGCGTATCATTGTCCAGCATTACCTTTACTGTCCAATGCTGACCATCATCACTGACGACCTGAGCCTCAACGCCTTGCACGCGAACATTCAGGTTCTGTACAACCTCTTTAGTTGTAACATTAAATGTAAGTTCGCCACCTGAATACACCATTCCGTTAGCACCCGCCTGGGCCGGATCGATGGACACTGCTTCAATTTTGTTATTGATTTCATAACGGAGACCGTAGATGCGCAACTCACCTAGCTCAAAGATATTCAGCAGTTCATCGCGCAGAGAATCCGGCTGCGGATGAATCATTTGAATTTTAAAATAACGATACTTTATATCCTGATAGGCTGGGTCCACCGGCAACATGGACATATCAACCTGATAGGAAGATTCCTCAGGAGTGATCCGCACCCAGTTGTGCGCATCATTTGACGCAAATGCAGTAACGCCGGCACCGCGATCCGGGAAGCTTAACCGCGCTTGAATACCGATGGCGGTTGCACTGACTTTGTGATCAATACCAAAGTCCATTATGTGGTAGAGGTCTGTGGTGCGTCGAAATCCAGTCGCGGAGTCCGGGTCGCCATCGGTTAAGGCATAGATACCGGAACCAAAGGTAGATGTAGCAACAGTATTGGCATAATCCAGGCTGCCGTCAGCCAAGCGAGGTGATACCAATTTCAGTTGATTGACAGCATTCAGCAATTGATCCAGCAACTGCCTAAACACGTCATCCGAGGCACCGGCCATAGCAGCCAACGCTGCAGCATAAGCCTCCTGATAGGCCTTCAATGAATCGGTCGTGTAGAGGTTTTCGGCATGGTAATCCTGACTCACTCGCGCAATCGCAGACTCACGATCTGCTGCAACTCGAATTGCAATTCTTTTTGCAATAGTGGAGGTGCCATCACTGACGGAAATCTGTAGCGAATAATCTCCCGCTGCTACGAGTGTCCAATCGAAAGCACCGGTTTGCATATCAAAAGTGGCACCCGCTGGAAGTTGCTCCGCGTAGTACGTCAGCGTATCGGATGTATCGGTGTCGACGGCGGTAAAACGTGTACTGATATGCGCACCGGCATAAGCATAAATCAGTTGATCCGCGATTCCATCAACAAACGACGGCGCACTTAATTCCGTCCCGGCATTCACATTAATATGATCAATATCGACGGTTGTGCCATCGCCTTTGGCCGCGAGATAAGTGAGGCTAAAATTGCCACCAAAGCCACCAGGAATTGCGTCAGTGCCTACGTCATAAACGATATAACGCCACTCATTGTGAGTATTGGGCACCTCAATTTCGAGGTAGGGCGTGGCCTCCTTGCCCTCACTCAAGATCAACCTGGCAACGCCGTTGGTACGCAACCTGATACCGTAGAGCAATACGTCAGGACGACTGCCATAATTGAAGTTCAGTAATACTATTTGAGTTCCTGCCGGAGTAGATACCATACGAATAAAATCGGCGTCATCTTCCTGCAAGGTTTGACTGTTGTTATCAAAAGCTGTGTAGCGTTCTTCCGGTTCCACAATGGATGCATTCAATTGCGGTTTGGGCAAATTAGCAGCGCCTTCTTGCGCGGCTTCGGCTGGAATGTAGAGCCAAAAATCGGCACCACCATCTACGCTGTTCCAGGCATTACCTAAACCACGACCATAGTAATAAATTGTCGGGATACGCTTTTTAAAGCCTTGGTAAAAATAGGGTGCGACCACCGATAGGTCTACACCTTTCTTATAGGTGTAGTAATAGTAGAGATCCCAGAAATTGGTGGTCAGCATGCGTCCACGATAATGTCTGGCAATAGAGTTATAGGTTCCGCCGACGCGGCCATCCGGAAAAATGGAATACTCTGTTGGTACCCAATCAGTGTCGTAACCAGCCATGAAACGCCAGAAATAATCGGCTGCCTGCAACACGCGATCGTCAAGAAATTCATACATACCAACCGCATTGCTGGCCTCAGAAATTTCTCCGGATACCGGATCTACTTTGGTGTCCTGGGCATAAAACATATGTGCAATAATGGTGGCATTGTTGAGATCACCTCCACCATGTGCCTGGTCGCGCCCCATTTCCACATGTTGTACAACAGGTGTTTCCAGCACTTCTCCTGTCTGGGCATTTTTTTCTACCAAGCGAAAAAGTCGCTTTATAGCACCATTGAATCCCTGGTTTGGAGCAGTTTTATTTACTGTCATCCATTCAACCGCTTCGTGATACCGCTCCAGGTTTCCCGTAAAAATATAACCAGCCATTGCGCCCTGAAGGGCATACGTATGCTGGTTCATGAACGCGCCATTGGAATACATAAATGTTTCAATGGCGGGCGTAATCAGATTATTCGTCAGATTGATCGTGTCCGCTTCAGTCCAGGCCAGGGCACTGTTTGGCGAATCCGTATGACGCAGTATGTCCGCAGCTGCCATCATCCGGTTCATGGGAACACCCGTATGGATAACCGCATCAGTAAAATAGGTGTACTGTGCCGGATCCATCTTCTGCCAAACGCGCAAAATATTCATGGCATTAGCGCGATAGATTTCATCCCCCGTAAAGTAATACATCAGCGTTTGTGTATAAACCTTCAAGCCATCGGCAATAAAACGGGAATTAAATCCCTGACTATTAAATGCGGTCGACAGTGGCGTGGTGGGATCAGAAGCACTTGCATTACTGGAGATAACATCCCGCCCCGCCGCTGCGGACTGAACCATATCTTTATAATAGGAATACCATGGCTCTTGCCGGGCAATAATCTGCGCGCGGGTATTTTCCAGCACACTTTTGGTAAGGCCCACTCCTGGATGTATAAAACCGGAAGAATCGATTACTTCCTGGATGGTCGGCTGAAAGCCGGTGATTTCCGGCAGGTCTGCGGCTTCCGCAGAAATCGCGACGATCAGGCACATCATAGCCTTGAGCCATGCCCTGATCGCAACGGATGAATAATGCCGTAATAAAATATATGGACGAGCATCTTTTATATTTATCATAACTGCCACCAAGTGATTCAGACTGTTTCATTAACCAATCCAGTTATGTCATAGACAAGGAGAACTGATTGGCACCGTATCCCTATATATGAACAACCACCCAACAACAATAATCATATTTATAAGGTAATTTTATGGTATCGATACCAAAAGTGATTTGCAAGGCTCTTTGCAAGTAAATGTATTCTTCACTCCTGGCAAGATGAGTTATTGCTTATATCCATTTGTAGAGTTACGCGACCTGGTCTTGCAAAGGCTGCTGGATGAATTTATCGAGGGGACAATACGAGGGGAAATGGGCTAATCAATGGTCGCAGGGCATTCTCATGCTGAAGGAATTATTTTTTTCTTCACTCAAAAATGACAACAGGGTCGGCAGTGCCGATGCAGACATGGATCATGTCTGCATCCTTGGCCACCGCACCGCCATACTCAAGGATTCACGCTCACGCCTTCCACAAAGTCGCCGAAGTGAATATCAGTAGCTTTCAGGCGTTTACCTTGAACCTTCACATTATCGAACACAATATTTTTAACCATCCTCTTTTTTCCATAACCCGCTATAACAGGAGGATTAAGATCGGAATCAGTAACTGAAATATTACGAAAAGTAATATTTTCAACCCCACGCCCCGGTGAATGACTGTATTTTTCGTTATAAACCACACGAACATTGAAGAGCATTCCTTCCTCAACGCCATCAATGCGGATGTTCTCGAAAAGTACATCCTTCACCAAATTATCATCACCATTCGTTATTGCCATGGCCCCCTGGTAATTTCGATCATCTTCATCATGCCCCAGGATATCTATGTTGCTGAAGGTAATATTTTGAATGACTTCCGGTTTATGGTTATTGCCATGCAAACCAATATTAATCGGGTGAGCAATATCAGCCCACAGCACCGAGTTAGTGACCTTGATATGACGAGCATCGCCATAATAATCCCAGCGATGCCCATAGATAGCGATGCCGTCATCCGAGGTACGCAAGAACACCTTATCAATGTCAACATCAGAACAACTCATCATATCAATGCCATCCGTCCAGGGAGCAGCACTAAACGCTTTGATGTTGCGAATCTCCAGATGATGGGATTGCCCACACAATAGGGTGTAATGTTTTGGATTGATAACTATTGGACCATCAATCACCACATGGTCAGAATTGGTTACTTCAAAACCACGTGCACCTTGATCAATTAAACCTCGGCCAAGTATCTTCACATTGCTGGCATTATCCACCAGCAATTTGCCACGCAGCATGGCACCGCCATGGATATACACCGTTTTATCGGAAGGAATACGAAATTCGCCTTGCGCTTCCTCCGGTGGAGTATGAATTCCAGGACCAAACCAGATGACATCGGGGTCTTCCGCATCGGGAATATTTTTATCGATAGCATTGGCAAATACATGCAGGTTGTGGAGTCTGTCACCGTTAAACTCCACGGACAGGTTTACCGGATTTTTAATACGCAAGGTGACGCGATTACCCGAGACCTTGGGTTTGATATCTGCTGATCGCGGCCGAATTTCAACACGCGACAGGTCGCCATTATTCTTTTTGATAGAAAGCTCTACCTCACCATCCATATCAAAATAAACCATGGACGCATTTTGCGGATTATCCAGATCCACCTTTACATTATATTCATAAAGATCCTGCCATTCGCCTTCCGGGATTCTCACCCGAACCGTATAGTCATCATTGTGATGGGTATAGAGCGCTTGCTTGGGCACGTCATAGGTAACCAGCGCATCTGCAGCCAGTGCAGGCATGCCCGGCAATCCAATTATCCAACACAGGGAAGTAATTATATCTTTGAATTTTTTCATCATGTCCTCGTTACGCCGTCGGAAGTTAGCAGCCCTCACAGAGTTTTTGTAGAGATAGTAAAACGATAGGTTGCCTCTTGCAGCTTCACCCTGTATTTCATATGGGCGCGGCCATCCAGACTCCAGCCTGTGTCGCCACCTACCCCGGCCTGGATCAAATCTATAAGCAGAGAGCTTTTGCCACGCACAACAATATCCGAACTCTTTCGGCTGCCACGCGGTTGCAAATACAAATCTTCATAGGGAAAAGGCAATACATTTACGGAGAGAGGTTGTGCTCCGCTGATTTTTATCCCGCGTTTTGATGGATTGCTCAACATTAACCAGCGAACATCCACTTTGTTACCGCTTTCCTGGGGGCGAATGTAGCCGTGATATTGCTCAGCTACGTCGCCTTCATACAAACCCAACGCTGCGCCGGTATAACGATCGCTGTAAGATTCGTGTGGCCCACGCCCGTACCATTTGAGCAGAGTTAATTGATTATCCAGATTGAAACCTAACCCCAGGCGGAGGGGATCGGGGAGATCATCCCGCAACGGAATAAATGTGGCCGTGACTTGTAATTCCCCCGTAGGGCTGAGACGGTAATTATTTTCCCAATGCGCAGCACCCGCACCAAAATTATAGCGAACCGTAATACCCTGTGAATGATTCTCTACCGCGCGCAGCTCACGCTGCTCGGTAAACTGTTTCCATATGCCATGGGTTTTATCTACCCCTGCGCCCTCATCATTATCCGTCAGTGCGCGCCAAAAATTGGGGGCGCCGCCATCAAACAACGGTTTATTTTGTTGGCTGTAGCTGACCAACCCTGTGTTGATGTTCACTTTAAACTGAACATCAGCAGCAGACAGAATGAAAAAATCCCCCTGGCGAAGCGGAGCAGTCGCTTTGGTTAGCTCCGTCGGAAGAATACGTTCCGCCAGGATAAATTGCGACCATCCAACCAGGCTTCCTTTAGCCACTCCCGGAGTAGATGCGTCCCGTGCCCGGGCCTGGAGAGTAAGCACGATTTCCGCTGTAGCAGGTTTATCCAGGGCAGGAAGATCCAGTGTCAGTAATTGTTTCGTTCCCGCCGGTACGGCAATACTGCCCAGGTGTTGGGTGGAGATTTCTACACCATCCACACTAATGCTCCAGCCGAGATCAAGTGCAGATAAGTCCCTGAAGTCATAACGGTTAATAACATAGGTTTTTCCAGTTGCAGCATCGCGCTCAAATACCACCGGTGAATAGACTTTTTGCAATTCATAATATTCCGGATCAGGGGTGCGATCTGCGCGCAGCACTCCGTCGCCCACTACGCTGTTATCTCCCCGATCCGGATTTACATCAAAACCCGACGCCCAATATAAGCGCCCGTGTTCATCTGTTGCATAGATACTTTGATCAACCCAGTCCCACACAAAACCACCTTGAAGCTTTTTGTGTGCTCTTATCACTTTCCAATAATCTTCCAGATTGCCGAGGGAATTTCCCATCGCGTGGGCATATTCACATAGAATCAAAGGCTGCCGATAACGAGAGTTGGTAGCATAATCCACCAGTTTTTCTATATCGTCATACATGGGTGCGTAGACATCAACATAGGGGTTAGGCAGATGCAGTTCTCCTAACGTACCCTGTCCAAGATAACTAACCAAACGAGTAGGATCATTTTTTCGTATCCACTGTGCGGCACTTTCGAAATTCGGCCCGGTACCTGCTTCATTTCCCAATGACCAAAAAATAATAGAGGGATGGTTTTTATCGCGGATCACCATACGCGAGACACGATCAACATGTGCTTTCTGCCAATGTTTTTTATAACCCAGTTGTAAAGCTTCGCGCGCAGCCTGACTCGCAGCCTTATCACCCATATCCATGTATTCGTGGGATTCAATATTTGCCTCATCAACAACATAGAGTCCATATTCATCCGTCAACTCATACCAATAGGGATCATTCGGATAGTGTGATGTACGCACCGCATTGATGTTAGCCTGCTTCATTAACTCAATATCCTTGCGCATTGACTCCTTTGAAATAACCCGGATGCTATGGGGATCGTGTTCATGACGATTAACCCCTTTTATCATGATGCGTTTGCCGTTGACCTGTACCTCGCCTTCTTTCAGCTCTACGGTCCTGAAGCCAATTTTCTTTGAAAGTGCCGACACAAGTTTTCCTTGTGGATCCTTATACTCCAGCAACAGGCGATATAAATGAGGCGTTTCAGCACTCCAGGGTTTCACATTTTTTATTGCAGCAGACACGCTGGCATTATTGTTACGAATGGATTGTGATTGCGAAAATACCAGGGTTTCAGCGTCAAATAGCGAAGCGACAACGCTGCCTTTTGCAGGCTTCCCTGCAAATTCTGTTTTAACCATGAAAAGGCCATGGCTATAGGTCTTTTTATCTAATTCGGCCACAACGGTGAAATCACGTAAGCGTGCTTTCGGTTCAGAAAATAGATAAACGCTTCGTTCTATACCAGATACTCGCCAAAAATCCTGATCTTCTAAATAAGAACCATCAGCCCAGCGATAAACCTCTATGGCAATAGTATTGTGCCCCTGTTGCACATAATGGGTTAACCTAAACTCCGATGAAAGTTTGGAATCTTCCGCGTATCCCACTCGCTGTCCATTTACCCAAATATAATAAGCCGCTCCTGCCGCTCCGACGTGCAAAAAAACATCGCGATCCTTCCAATCAGCAGGTAGTTGAAAAGAACGTTTGTAGGAACCCACCTCATTGATCTCATGCGGAATAAAAGGCTCATTGGCAGGAAATGGATACTTTATGTTGGTAAATAAAGGTTTACCAAATCCCTGTGTCTGGATCATACCTGGGACCTGAATGGTTGCCCATTGAGAAGTATCATAATTATTTTTATAAAAATCTACTGGCCTACTATCAGGATTAGGCGAATAGTAAAACGACCAGGCGCCATCTAATGACAAATAATTTCTGGATTGGGATATCTCTCCGGCAATCGCTAATGAGGAAGATTCATAGTTGAAAAAATTCGCTCGCATAGGTTCGCGATTGACTTCAAATACTTCCGGCTGCTCCCACTCCGCCAGCGCATGGCGCTGAGCAGCCAATGTCATACTCGAAAACAACATGACGATCAACGCAATGCTAATTGCACAAATCTGCTTCATCATTACATTCCTGGGAAAATTGTTACGCCAGATGGCATCAAGATGAGAAATGGTATTTATTTAGCCTCGCCAGCCGATACGGAAAAGTACTCAAAATCCGCAAAGCCAGTTGAGGTGGCCACAAACGCGGGAGTGCCACTGGCAGCCTGGGCAAATAATCCTATCTGGGCTCCCACCCAGCGTCTTGGCTGCGCGATAAAGCCCGGCCCAATCTCTGTAAAATTCTCACCATCAACGCTATAGCTAAAGCGGACTTTCGCGTGATAGGCGCGCAATAACGATGGATAAATGACGGGATAATCCGGTTCCGGCTGAGCAACAATGACGGGTTGAATATGGACTTGAACGTACACTGGCCCGTTAACGACAACTGGTGCAGTTAATGTTGTTTCAGCAGCATGAAGGTGGGCGTTTTCTCGCGTAACCTGTACCAAGCGGATACCGTCCGCCGTATTTTCCAGGCCAATCCAGCCATAGGTGTACCCGAGTACCAACAACCCTGCTCGCTCACCTATGCGATTGGGCTTGAGCGTCAGGTGCGTTCTGGCAATAAAATGCATACCCGGCAGCTTCTGGGTCAACAAACTGCCGACTTCCCATAAATTCTTTGAGGAAGAAATAGATTTCAAACGCAATTTATTGTCGATTGTTGTATCCACCCAATCGGACATCGGATTTGCGCTCCACTGCCAGCCCTTATGGAAGCCTTGGACAAATTCATCATCAACTATGGGCACTTGTCGCGGCTGCGGCGTCACATCCGGTTTTTTATACATCGTAACCGGTTGCCCAAAATGATGAGTCCCTTGTTGTGTGCCGATGATCGGCCAGTTATCCTCCAGCCATTTCATGGGTTGTAGCAAAACCCGGCGACCATAAGTATCCATTTGTTGGAAATGGATAAACCAGTCTTCGCCTTTATGTGTATTAACCCATGCGCCCTGGTGTGGACCATTAATTACTGTGGTTCCCTGATCCATCACCGAGCGACCCTCATAGGGACCGGTAACATTGCGCGAGCGAAATACCGCCTGCCACCCTCCTTTCACTGACCCCGCTGGTGCGAAAATATAATAGTAATTATTGCGTTTATAGAGTTTGGGTCCTTCAAGGGTGAACCAGGGTAAATCACCATAAGACGTCTTCACCTCAGGCAATTGGTTTGCATCGATAATGACTTTACCTTTACCTTTTACACTTAATCCATCTGCGGCTAATTGCTTTAACTCAATAATATTGCTTTTACCTGAGCGCGAATGGGCATAGGCGTAGACCAGGTAGCCTTTACCATCCTCTTCCCAGAAAGGACAAGGGTCTATGACGCCCTTGGTCGTATCGATTAATTTCGGTTTACTCCATGGGCCGGCAGCCGACTTTGCCGTCACAACAAACACACCAAAATCCGGATCAGCGTAATAAATCATAAACTGGTTTTTGTGATAGCGAATAGACGGTGCCCATACACCGCCGCCGCGACGCGGCACCGAATGGTGCGCAACCGGCTCCAATTGCTGAAGGGCATGGCCGATGATTTTCCAGTTCACCAAATCTGTGGAGTGCAATATCGGTAACCCGGGGACATTGGTAAAACTGGAAGAAGTCAAATAAAAATCTTCACCTACCCGCACCACATCCGGGTCAGAATAATCACCCTGCAACACCGGATTGAGGTAAGTACCATTACCTTGATCCGGAATCCATATACCACTTGCAGCAGTTTGCGCAACAGTGACGCGTGGTGGTTCATTTGCTGAGGCCATCGCTGCAAAAAGAAAAAGAACACCAAAAAGTAATGATATCGTTCTATAGATGGATGTATTGCATAGATTAAAGCTGCAAGACATCTGCTTTAACCCAACACCTCGTCGGGCGGTTTGGCAAACCGGAATGACTGACATAAAAACCACTCGCGCTATTAAAGAAAAAAGCGATGAAAAAAGAGAATACTCGCAGGATTATTGATCTGCTTTAATCAATCACTGCGAAAATATCCTGTTCAGCAACATTAAAGACCAAATAAATCCGGTAACCCAAGACTGATGACAGGGAAGAAGGTGATCAGCAATAAACCTATCACCTGAAGAATAAATATTGGTAGCAAAGGCCCGATGACGGAGGTAATTTTTTCGTCGGATATACTGCAGGCTACAAATAAAACTGTGCCGACTGGTGGAGTCACCAGGCCAAGAGAAAGGGCATAAACCAGGATAATGCCAAAATGTACAGGATCAATACCCAGCGCAGTCACCACCGGATAAAAAATGGGAGTAAAAATCAGCATGGCTGGAGACATATCCATAAAAACTCCCACCACCAACAACACCGTAACAATCACCAGTAATACAATGTATTTATTATCACTCAAACCGGTAAGCAAATTTCCTACGGTGTCGGGAATAGAGGCGAAAGTCATGGTCCAGCTCATCATGCCTGAGCAGGCAATTAAAAACAGGATGATGCCAGAAACAATGGCTGTATCCAAAAAAATGCTGAATAGTGTCTTGATGGAAAGCGAGCGGTACATTAACGCAAGCATCAAACTATAGAAAACGGCCACGCCTGAACCTTCGATTGCAGTAAAAGCGCCGCCTAATATTCCACCGATTACAATGACGATCAGCAGTAAGCTCGGCAATGCATGTCCGAAAATTGCCACAGTTTCACCCAGTGAATGGGCTTCCGCTTCCGTTTTATAACCGCGACGCCTGGCAAATAAATAGGCAGAAATCATAACAGCGATACCCATGATAAAGCCGGGCAAGTATCCAGCCAAAAACAGAGCAATAATGGACGCACTACCCCCCGTAATTAATGAATAAACAATTAATGCTCCGGAAGGCGGAATTAACATACCGCAGGGAGCAGAAGCAGCATTGACCGCCGCCGTCATCGGCATATCATAGTTTTTTTCACGCGCAACTGGCGTAATGATTCCGCCGATAGCTGAAGCAGAGGCAATGCCGGACCCGGAAAGTGTTCCAAACAACATATTGGCCAGGATATTGGACTGCCACAAACTTCCCGGAATGCGATGGCCGATTAGCATAGCTACATCTATTAAACGGCGCGCCAGTCCGGTTTGATTCATAATATTGCCTGCCAGGATAAAAAAAGGCAGTGCTAAAAAACCGAAGCTATCCAGGCCATTAAAAATAGTCTGGCCCGCAGTAGGAAAGATTTTGCTGAAATCGACTTGCAACACCAGTGTAAACAAACCGGCATAAGCCAAACCTATGGCAATAGGGCTGCCGAGTATTAACAGCACAAAAAAAACGCTGAATAGAACCAGCAGGGAAAATATTTCCAGATGCTCTTCCACCAAATAAACGAATAAGTCTGTTGTAGAGAAATACCAACAGATGAAGCCTATTGCCAGCAGCAATCCTGAAACCAATAACGCATCACGATAAGCGGCAGATTTTCTGGCCATTAGTTGATAGAGTATCGCCAGCTGGGATACCACGATAATGACTCCACAGATCACCATCACCAGCTGTAATATTCCCATTGGAATTTCGAAGATAGCGGTTCTCATTGTGAGATTATCAAGGAACGACTGATAACCGGCGATAATAAAAACCACACCAAACAATAAGGTTAAACTGGCATTTAGCATCCTTAATCGTGTGGCCTGTTTACCGGATGATTTGTCCATCAAAAAAGGCAAACTAAGATGACGAGCATTCAGGAAACAGTAACCTCCGGCCAAAAGCCCCAGCCAGATCAGGGCATAACGTAGATACTCCTGGGTCCACATACTGGGTGTATTCAACAGGTAGCGGGAAATTACCTGATAGCAAATAACAACTGTCATACTCGCCAATAACGTCACGAGCAACACTTGCAAGGCTTTATCCAGCAACCGGGCAATAACCCTGGCATTGTCGTATGTTCTTATAGCTACAGGCTGAACAGAATGTTCGCGCATACACACTTCTCTCTTAATTCAGCGCCCTGATCCAGGAGTAAAGCACTGTGTCCCACTGACCCATGACAGACATTTCCGGGTATTTATTCGCAACGTTTTTCGATCGTAAAAATTGTTTTTAACAGAGGCGCTTTTTCAGCATCCTTTAACGCCTTCTGGTACAGAGGAGCCACAGCTCTAACCAAAGGTCCTTTATCCACAGCAAAGAACTGTACACCAGCTTCTGCCATAGCTTTCTGTTTTAACAGCTGCTCTTTTTCTTCTGCAAATGCGATCGACTTGGCGCTAATGCGCGCAAACTCCTCATTTACGATAGCGAGATCGCTCGGCAACAAGCGCTGCTGAAAGCGTGTACTTGCAACAACAAAATCTGTCAGGCGTGTGTGCTCTGTTAATACTACATGCTTGGCAACATCACTGAATTTTGCTTCATACAAACCAGCAATACCGCCCTCTGCCCCGTCCACGACCCCTTGTTGCATCGCTGAATAAAGTTCTCCGAACGGTAAGACAACAGGTACAGCACCGAAGCGTTCAAGCATCGCAATATACGTTTTGCTGGATATGGTGCGCAGCCGCAAGGCGTGTAGATCGCTGATAGATTGAATTGGCCTGGTGCTATAGATACTGCGAAAATCGCTGCTCAGGTAACCCAGAAAAATAAAACGATGCTTGCGAGAAGATTCAAACAGGGCACGACGAAATTCATCGTTATCCATTACCTGTCGATATTCCTCGGCGGTGCGGAATAGATAAGGCATGTTCATCACGCCAAACGCAGGTATGACGGCCTCAAGCGAGGCGCTGTTGATTAACCCTATATCTACCACCCCACGTTGGAGGTGTTGAAAGTACTGCAGTTGGTCGCCAAGGACACCGCCGTGAAACAGTTTGAATTTCACTCGGCCTTGGGTACGTTGCTCAACCTGGCTGGTAAATTCAACCAGCAGACGACCCGCCGTACCATCAGCTTGAATGTCTGTGGCTATTTTATAGGTTTCTGCGTGGGCGACCTGCCATGACGGCACGATCAGCAGGTAAACCAGATAACTGAAAAGTAAACGAGCTGTTTTCATTATT